>CALWYR010000131.1 GCA_944385805.1 uncultured Oscillospiraceae bacterium | reverse complement strand
TACGATACATCTCGGTGATTTCACCATCACTGTAATCGTCAAGAAACGCAAAAGCCGCCACTCGGGCAAGTGACGGCTTTTGTCGGAAACAATCCGATAAAACATCGTTCTAACCTGAGGCCAAGTCACTAAGGCTTAGGGGCCTCTTTCCATACATATTATACCCGCCTTTATACGCCCTGTCAAGCAAATAAGGCCCGCCGCGCGGCTGATTGCGAATTTACTTTTCGCGCGCGCTGTGGTATCTTATAGCTAATCTCAAAAACGGAGGTAATCACATGCCTACTCCCCACAACAGCGCAAATAAGGGCGATTTCGCGAAGACCGTGCTCATGCCCGGCGACCCGCTGCGCGCGAAGTACATCGCCGAGACCTTCCTCGAAAACCCCGTGCTCGTCAACAACGTCCGCGGCGTGCAGGGCTACACCGGCACCTGGAAGGGCGCGCGCGTCTCCGTCATGGCCAGCGGCATGGGCATACCCAGCATCGGCATTTACAGCTGGGAGCTCTACACGCAGTACGATGTCGAGAACATCATCCGCGTCGGCTCCGCGGGCGGCATCGCCGACGAGCTGCAGCTGCGCGACGTGGTCTGCGCCCTCGGCGCGTGTACGGACTCCAACTTCGCCCACCAGTTCAGCCTCAAGGGCACCTTCGCGCCGATAGCCGACTGGACGCTCCTCAAAACCGCCGCCAGATGCGCCGCCGCGCGCGGCATTGACGTCAAGGCCGGCAACGTCATGAGCAGCGACAATTTCTATAACGACGGGAACGACGGCCCCGACCAATGGAAGAAGATGGGCGTCCTCGCCGTGGAGATGGAGGCCGCGGGCCTCTATATGACCGCCGCCCGCTGCGGGAAGAGGGCGCTGTGCCTGTGCACCATAAGCGACCACATGTACCGCACCGAGGAGCTCACGCCCGAGGAGCGCCAGTGCTCCATGAACGAGATGATTGAGATCGCCCTCGACACCGCCGCGGAGATGGACAGATAATCCGGGGTGGACGCCGCCGCTCCCGCCTCGATGGACACAAACTGAGTATCTGTTGAAGTTCATAGATTGGCCATTGAAATTTAACACTAAAGATTGGCGTATTTTACTTGAACCATACGGCGAAAGATGATATAATCCTTATGATGCCGCAGTGGCATCAAATTCCGAATCTTATTTTGAAACGGAGGATACATACGAAATGAAGAAGTTTCTTGCACTGCTTCTCGCGCTCGTGATGGTCTTCGCTCTGGCCGCCTGCGGCGAAGAGCCCGCGCCTGCCGAGTCCGAGGACCCCGCGCCCGCCGAGAGCGGCGAGCCCGCCGAGACCACTCCCGCCGAGGAGGAGCCCACCGGCGACGTCATCGACCCCAACGACATTGACGACAACCCCGAGGCCGACAGCTATGAGATAGCCTTCGTCACCGACATCGGCGCCCTGCACGACAAGTCCTTCAATGAGGGCACCTGGAACGGCGTCAAGACTTACGCCTACCAGAACGACAAGACCTACAAGTACTATCAGCCCGCCGGTGAGGACCAGGCCACTGACGACGACCGCTACGAGGCCATGAGCCAGGCCGTCGCCAACGGCGCGAAGGTCGTTGTCTGCGCCGGCTACCTCCAGGAGGCCGCCATCCGCCGCGCCGCGATTGAGTTCCCGGACGTCAACTTCATCTTCATCGACGGCTACGCCCTCTATGAGAACGCCGAGGACCAGAACGCTGAGAACCCCACCAGCGAGCTCCTCGCCAACGTCGCCGGCATCAACTTCAACGAAGAGCAGTGCGGCTATCTCGCCGGCTACGCCGTCGTCAAGGAAGGCTTCACCCAGCTGGGCTTCTCCGGCGGCGGCGGCGGCACCAACGCGGCCTGCTGCCGTTACGGCTACGGCTACCTGCAGGGCGCTTCCGCTGCGGCCGAGGAGCTCGGCGTTGACGTCACCGTCAACTACCCCTGGCAGTACGGCGGCTCCTTCCAGGCCAGCCCCGAGCTGCAGAGCATGATCGCCGGCTGGTACGCCAACGGCACTGAGATCGTCTTCGCCTGCGGCGGCAGCATGTTCTCCTCCATCTCCTCTGCGGCGGCGGCCGCCGACGGCTATGTCATCGGCGTCGACGTCGACCAGAGCAGCCAGAGCGACACCGTCGTGACCTCCGCCATGAAGGGCATCGACCAGGCCGCCATCCTCTGCCTTGAGCACCACTATGACGGCACCTTCAGCGAGGTCGGCGGCAAGACCACAACCCTCGGCGCCAATCAGGACGCCGTCGGCCTGCCCACCGACACCTGGAGCATGGAGAACTTCACCGTCGAGGAGTACGAGGCCATCCTCGCCTCCATCAAGGACGGCAGCCTCGAAATCGACAACCAGTACCCGGTTGACGAGAACGACATGGACGACGCCGGCTCCCTGAACGGCGTGCTGCCCAACATCACCATCAACGTCATCTAATCGGCGAAGCCGAACCAAAGAGGACAGCCCCCCGGGGCTGTCCTTTTTTTATATGCAGGTTCTACAAACTTCTTGTCTTTTCGGCGGAATTAAATTATAATAGGTGTATTCAACGAAAAGGGGGGCGGTTCGGTGGCTGCACAGCCGGAATACATCATAGAGATGCTTCACATCACCAAGGAGTTCCCGGGCATCATCGCCAACGACGACATAACCCTGCAGCTTCGGCGGGGCGAAATCCACGCCCTGCTCGGTGAGAACGGCGCGGGCAAGAGCACGCTCATGAGCGTGCTGTTCGGGCTCTATCAGCCGGAGCAGGGTATCATCAAGAAGAACGGCGAGGAGGTCAGGATAAAGGACCCCAACGACGCCACGGCGCTGCACATAGGCATGGTGCACCAGCACTTCAAGCTGGTCGACGTGTTTACGGTGCTGGACAACATCATCCTCGGCGCTGAGACGACGAAGATGGGCTTCATCCAGAAGAAGGAGGCTCGCCGGCGCGTGGAGGAGCTCTCCGAGCGCTACGGCCTCAAGGTCGACCTCGACGCCAAGGTGGAGGACATCACCGTCGGTATGCAGCAGCGCGTGGAGATTCTGAAGATGCTCTACCGCGACAACGAAATACTCATATTCGACGAGCCGACCGCCGTGCTCACTCCGCAGGAGATTGAGGAGCTGATGGCGACCATGCGCGAGTTCGCGCGCGAGGGCAAGAGCATCCTCTTCATCTCCCACAAGCTCAACGAGATTATGGAGGTCTCCGACCGCGTCACCGTGCTCCGCCGCGGCAAGTGCGTCGGCACGGTCAACACGAAGGACACCAACCAGCAGGAACTCAGCAACATGATGGTCGGCAGGCCCGTGCAGCTCGTCGTCGACAAGGAGCCGGCGCATCCCACGGACACGGTGCTCGAGGTGCGGGACCTGCACGTGCCGAGCCACCTGCACAAGCGCGACGCCGTAAAGGGCGTGAGCTTCGACGTGCGCCGCGGCGAGATAGTCTGCATCGCCGGCATTGACGGCAACGGCCAGACGGAGTTCATCGGCGGTCTCACCGGCCTCGACAAGACCTCGGGCGGCAGCATAAAGCTCTGCGGCCAGGATATAACTCACGCGAGCATCAGAAAGCGCGGCGAGAACATGAGCCACATACCCGAGGACCGGCACAAGCACGGCCTTATCCTCGACTTTACGCTCGAGCAGAACCTCGTTCTGCAGCGATTCCGCGAGCCGCCCTTCGAGCGCGCGGGCTTCATAAACGAGGGCGAGGTCCGCAAGTACGCCGAGCGGCTTATCGAGGAGTACGACGTCCGCTCCGGCCAGGGCCCCGTCACCGTCGCGCGCAGCATGTCCGGCGGCAACCAGCAGAAGGCGATAATCGCCCGCGAGCTCGACCGGAAGAAGGCGCTCGTCGTCGCGGTGCAGCCCACGCGCGGCCTCGACGTCGGCGCGATAGAGTACATACATAAGCAGCTCGTCGCCGAGCGCGACGCGGGGCAGGCCGTCCTGCTCGTCTCGCTCGAGCTCGAGGAGGTCATGAGCCTCTCCGAC
>CALWYR010000130.1 GCA_944385805.1 uncultured Oscillospiraceae bacterium | reverse complement strand
TTCAAGGACGACGTCAAGGAGGTCGCCTCCGGCTACGAGTGCGGCATCCAGATAGAAAAGTTCAACGACGAGCGCGTCGGCGACATCATCGAGGCGTTTGTCATGAAGCAGGTCGAAAACTGACTAGCGAAAACCTGTTGATATTCTGAGGTAACATTATGGCAAATTCCACCCGGATGGGGCGAATTAACGACGATATACAGCTCGCGCTCAGCTCGCTGCTGCGCTCGGTCAAGGACCCGCGCGTGCAGCAGGGCATGATAAGCGTCACGCGCGTCGAGACGACGGGCGACCTGCGCTACGCGAAGGTCTGGCTCTCCGTCCTCGGCGAGCTGAACGAAAAGGAGTTCCGGCGCGGGCTCAAGAGCTGCGGGCCCTGGCTGCGGCGCGAGCTCGGCTCTGCGCTCAGCCTGCGCTATACGCCCGAGCTGGTCTTTGAAATCGACCACAGCATCGAGTACGGCGCGAAGATAAGCCGCATGATAGAGGAAATCGAGGATAAAGATGAGCAAGATGCTGACAGCGAGTGACTGCGCCGAGTGGCTGCTCGCCCACGACGACTATCTTATAATCAGCCACCGCCGCCCGGACGGGGACACCCTCGGTTCGGGCGCGGCCCTCTGCTCGGCGCTGCGGCGCGCGGGCCGTCGGGCCTGGTGCATTGATAACCCCGAGACAATAGAGCTCCACCGCCCCTTCGTCACGCCGTATCTGGCCGGCGAGGGGGTTAACCCTGCGACGCGCATAACCGTCGACGTGGCGAGCGAGGGGCTCTTCCCCGAGGGGATAGGCCTGCCTGTACCGCTGGCGATAGACCACCATCCCTCCAACAGCCGCTTCGCTGAAAGCCTCTGCCTGGACGCCGGGCGCTCGAGCTGCGGCGAGCTGGTGCTGGAGATTATCAAGGCCCTCTGCGGCGGCGTGACCGCGGAGGAGGCCGGGCTGCTCTATATGGCAGTGAGCACGGACACGGGCTGCTTCCAGTACTCCAACACCAACGCCGCCACGCTGCGTGCCGCCGCCGAGCTCATTGACGCCGGCGCGGACAACAGCGAGCTCAACATCACCCTCTTCCGCACCATGAGCCGCGCGCGCATGGCGCTCGAGGGGCGAATGCTCATGGGACTGCGCTACTTCCGCGGCGGCAGGATAAGCGTCAACGTCATCACGAAGCAGCTGCTCGCCGAGTGCGGCGCGGACGACAACGACTGCGACGACCTCGCCGGCCTGGCCGGGAAGGCCGCCGGCAGCGTCATAAGCCTCACAATACGCGAGGTGGCCGAGGGCGAGAGCAAGGTCTCCGCCCGCAGCAAGCCCGGCGTCAACGTGAGCGATATCTGCGCCGTCTACGGCGGCGGCGGCCACGCCATGGCCGCGGGAGTCACGCTCAAATGCCCGCCCGAGGAGGCGCTCGAGCTCATGCTCCTCGCCATAGACGAGAAATATCCCGAGCTGTGAACGGCATACTTATAGTCGATAAGCCCGCCGGCTGGACGAGCCACGACGTGGTGGGCAGGGTACGGCGTCTGGCCGGTACGCGCCGCGTGGGCCACGCGGGAACCCTTGACCCCATGGCCACGGGCGTGCTCGTCGTGCTCGTCGGGAGGGCTACGCGCGCCGCCGAGTTCGCCGAGGCCCAGGTAAAGGGCTATTCCGCGCATATACGCTTCGGCATGACAACAGATACCCTCGACACCGAGGGCCGCGTGCTCACCGAGGGCGGGAATACGCCGGAGCTGGCTGAAATCCTCGCCGTGCTGCCGCAATTTACGGGCAGGATAGAGCAGATACCGCCCATGTACTCCGCAATCAAGCAAAACGGGCGCAAGCTCTATGAGATAGCCCGCGCCGGCGGGGAAGTGGAGCGCAAGCCGAGAATGGTTAACATAACGCGGCTGGACTGTTCCGGGCCGCTGCCGGACGGCGACTTCGGGCTGGAAATCGAGTGCTCGAAGGGCACCTATATCCGCTCGCTCTGCGCCGATATCGGCGAGGCGCTCGGCTGCGGGGCCTGCATGAGCGCGCTCAGGCGCACTTACTCCGGCGCGTTCGGCGCAGGGGACGCGCTGACGCTCGGGGAGATAGAGCGCCGCGGCGTTGAGAGCTGCCTGCTGGGCGTGGACACGCTGTTCAAAGCGCTGCCCGAGCTTCGAGTAACGGACGCGCGCGCTGAAAGGGCGCTGCGCAACGGCGCTGAGATAAAGCTGGCCGCGGAGATAGAGGGCGAGTGCCGCGTTTACGCTGAAAGCGGCGAGTTTTTGCTGCTTGGCGCGGTGAAGGACGGCGTGCTGAGAACAATCAAGAGCTTTTTTGAGGTATGACTATGCCCGATACAAAGAGAGTTATAGCGCTGGGCTTCTTCGACGGGGTACATCTGGGCCACGGCGCGCTGATGGAGATGACGCGCCGCCGCGCCGCCGAGCGCAAGGCGACGGGCGCGGTGCTGACCTTCGACACGCATCCCGACACGCTGGTCAAGGGCGTGGAGGTGCCGCTCATCAATTCGCCCGAGGGGAGGGCGGAGCTCATCCGCCGCGTCTACGGGATAGAGAGCGTCATTTTCATCCACTTCAACCGCGCGGTGATGCAGATGCCCTGGCAGGACTTTCTGCACTCGCTGGTCGACGAGCTGCACGCCGTCCACGTCGTCGTGGGATATGATTTCAGCTGCGGCTACCGCGGCGAGGGAAAGGCCGTCAAGATAGCCGGCTGGTGCTCCGAGCACGCCATTGGCTGCGACGTCATAGCCGCCGTCAAGGTCGACGGCGAGGTCGTGAGCTCCACGCGAATACGCGACCTGCTTGAGCGCGGCGAGATGGAGGAGGCCAACCGCCTGCTCGGCCACCCGCACTGCCTTGTCGACACCGTCCACTACGGCTTCCAGCTGGGCGGAAAGCTGGGTACGCCGACCATCAACATGCGCTTCGCCGAGGGAGTGCTGGTGCCGCGGCACGGCGTCTACGCCGCCAAGGTCTTCCTCGATAACGGCGCTGAGCACATGGCCGTCACCAACGTCGGCGTGCGCCCCACAGTCTCCGGCAGCGACCGCGTGAGCGTGGAGAGCTATATCCTCGACTTCGAGGGCGATCTCTATGACCACACGGTGAGGGTGGAGTTCCACAGCTTTCTCCGCGACGAGAGGAAGTTTTCGGACACCGCCGAGCTGAGGGCGCAGATTCTCAGAGACGCGGAGACGACGAGGGCGTATTTCGCCGGGGCGTGATTCCCTATCCCGGTTTTTCAATAGCTTTGACTATAACAGATGGACGCTGTCCCCGGCCGAGGCCGGGGACAGCGTCCATCAGGCTTATACCGTATCTGGAAGCCCCAGCCGCTTCAGGGCTTCGCTGACTTGCTCAAAGCCCATGTCGTGGCTGGCCTTCACAAGCACCACGTCGCCGGGGCGGATGAGCCCGGGCAGGGCGGCTATCAGCTCGTCGCGGGTCTCGAAGTGCTCGCCGCCCATGGCCCGGGCGGCTTCGCCGGCAGTGAGCAGCACGGCGCCGTGCTCGCGGGCAATGTCGCCCGTCTCGCGGTGCATTTTTTCGCTCTCGGGGCCGAGGTTGAGCATGTCGCCGAGTATGCAGACCAGGCGGCCGGGCAGGGCGGCGGCGCTCTCTATCGCCATG
>CALWYR010000129.1 GCA_944385805.1 uncultured Oscillospiraceae bacterium | reverse complement strand
CTGCCTCGAGGAGAGGCTCGGCACCCCGGCCAAAATCTACTACAAGTTCGAGGGCAACAACACCTCGGGCTCGCACAAGCTCAACAGCGCCATCGCCCAGGCCTATTACGCCAAGAACCAGGGCCTCAAGGGCGTGACCACGGAGACCGGCGCCGGCCAGTGGGGCACGGCCCTGGCCATGGCCTGCGGCTACCTGGGCCTGGACTGCAAGGTCTACATGGTCAAGTGCTCCTATGAGCAGAAGCCCTTCCGCCGCGAGGTCATGCGCACCTACGGCGCCAACGTCACCCCCAGCCCCAGCATGACCACCGAGGTCGGCCGCAGGATTCTCGCCCTTGACCCCCAGACCACCGGCTCTCTGGGCTGCGCGATAAGCGAGGCCGTGGAGGACGCCACAACCCACGAGGGCTACCGCTACGTGCTCGGCAGCGTGCTCAACCAGGTGCTGCTGCACCAGAGCGTCATCGGCCTCGAGAGCAAGATAGCCATGGACAAGTACGGCGTCGTGCCCGACATCATCGTCGGCTGCGCCGGCGGCGGCTCCAACCTGGGCGGCCTCATAAGCCCCTTCATGGGCGAAAAGCTGCGCGGCGAGCGCGACTACAGGTTCATTGCCGTCGAGCCCGCCAGCTGCCCGAGCCTCACGCGCGGCGTCTTCGCCTACGACTTCTGCGACACCGGCAAGGTCTGCCCGCTCGCGAAGATGTACACGCTCGGCAGCGGCTTCATCCCCTCCGCCAACCACGCCGGCGGCCTGCGCTACCACGGCATGAGCCCCGTCCTCAGCGAGCTCTACCACGAGGGGCTGATGGAGGCCTGCAGCGTCGAGCAGACGAAGGTTTTCGAGGCCGCCGAGTACTTCGCCCGCGTCGAGGGCATCCTGCCCGCGCCCGAGAGCGCGCACGCCATCCGCGTCGCCATCGACGAGGCACTCAAGTGCAAGGAGACGGGCGAGGAGAAGACCATCCTCTTCGGCCTCACCGGCACCGGCTACTTCGACCTCTACGCCTATCAGAAGTTCAACGACGGCCAGATGGGCGACTACATCCCCACCGACGAGGAACTGCAGGCCAGCTTCGCCACGCTGCCCCAGATAGGCTGAGCGCAAAACCCAATAAAACAGCGCCCCCTCTCGCGGAGGGGGCGCTGTCGCGTCTTTACTCGAATCAGCCCAGCGCCTCGGCGGCTACGCTCGCGGCGTTGCCCGGGTCCTGGGCGACAAGCAGCACCACGTACTGCCCGCCGGAGAGGAGGACGGCGTTTTCTATCTTGGGTACCTCCTCGGGGTCGTAGTCGGCGTACTGGGACGCGCGCACCTCGTTGCGCTGCTCGAGGCTCTGCACGAGCGCGTCGGCGTTCTCGGCGCTGCCGCAGTCGAAGACGGCGACCTCCTCAGCCGTAGCGCCGGTGCCGGCCCAGGCGGCGACGGACGTGCCCTCGGGCGCGCCGTAGAGGCCGAGCGCCACGGAGCTGTCCAGCGCGTTCATGGGCTCGCCGAAGGTTGCGGCCTCCACCAGCCGCTGGCCGAGCGCGCCGATGTCCACCGGCTCCTTCTCCCCGGAGCCGCAGCCGGCCAGCGCGAAGACCAGGGCCAGCGCCAGAGCGTGCGCGGCTATACGTGTAAGCTTCATCGTTTTGTCCTCCAATTCAAACAGTGTGGGTTCTGAGATAGTCCATCCAAATCTTGCAGTACTCCGGCGTCAGGTGGGTGCCGTCCTGCGTGGCCTCGGCGAAGAGGCAGCCGTCCGTGTCCTGCATGACCTCGGCGACGTTGACGTAGTTGACGCCCTTCTCCCCGCAGAGCTCCACGAGGGTCTTCTGCAGGCGGATGACGTTGGCGTTGGTGTATGTGCCGTTATCAGAGTCGCTGGTCTCCTTCCAGTGGCTGACGGGGATGATGGACTGGACGTAAATGGTCGCGTCCGGGTGGCTCTCCTGTATCGTGTCGATGATGCGTCCGTAGTCGTCCTTGAACACGCTCTCATAGACCCAGCCCAGCTCGTTCATGCCCAGCATGATATAGACCTTGCTGTAGCTCGCCTGTTTGAGCGCGTCGGCCACGGTCAGCCACTGGCTGCCGACCTGGGCAATCTGCTTTGTGAAGACGTCGCTGACCGTGAGTCCCACGTTGGTCCAGAAGGTCGTGCCCGTGACCCCGCCGTACATCTGCAGGCCCTGGGTGCGGCTGTTGCCGATGAAGACGGCGTCGGCGAAGTAGCTATCGTCCACGGCGCCGCTCGCCGGCACGGCTATGTCCGCGCCTATGCCCGCGGCGGTGTTCTCCGCCGGGCGGGGGATATTGCTCGTCGGGTGGCTGGTGGCCTCGCCGGGCGTGACGGCGGGCTGCCCGCTCTCCGGGGGCGTGGTGGTCACGAGGTTATCCACCGGCTCGCCGCTGTCAGCGGGGGCCTCCGTCGCCGGCGGCGCGCCGGGCTCGTTCTCTGCCGCGGGGCTCTTGAAGAGGGTTGAGCCCGCGGCGACCATCACCAGCACGACACAGAGCACAAGTATTAGCTTTACCGCCGTCGCCCCGCCTCCGGGGCCGCGGCGCGAGTGATTTCCTCTGGCTGCCATGATCTATACCTCTAATCAGTTTGTTCTGTAGAACGCAGATATTCCGCCGGGCCGCTCTCGTAGAGATTGCCGCCGTGGGCGTCCGCCGCGGCGATGAGCGGCATGCCGCGCACGGTGAGCCTGCGCACCGCCTCGGGGCCGAGCTCCGGCCAGGCCACGAGCTCGCAGGCCTCCACGCAGCGGGCCAGCAGCGCGCCCGCCCCGCCCGCGGCGGCGAGATAGACCGCGCCGTGGGCGCGCATCGCCGCCATCACCGCCTCGCTCCGCGGGCCCTTGCCAATCATCACGGCGAGGCCGCGCTCGATGAGCGCGGGCGCGTAGGCGTCCATGCGGTAGCTCGTCGTGGGCCCGGCCGCGCCTATGACCCGGCCGGGAGGCGCGGGCGCGGGGCCGCAGTAGTATATGGCCGCGCCCTCGAGCTCAAAGGGCAGCTTTTCGCCGCGCTCGAGAAGCTCCAGCATGCGCCTGTGGGCGGCGTCGCGCGCGGTGTACACCGTGCCGCTCAATAATACGCGGTCACCCGCGCGGATGTCAAGCGCCTCTTTGCGCGCGCAGGGGACGCTGAGACGAATTTCCGCCATCAGAGCACCTCCTCCGCGTGCCGGTCGGCGTGGCAGCAGATGCACACGGCGGCGGGCAGCATGGCGATATGCGTGGGCGCGGCCTCGACCATGACGGCGAGGGCGGTTGTGCGCCCGCC
>CALWYR010000128.1 GCA_944385805.1 uncultured Oscillospiraceae bacterium | reverse complement strand
CATGGACGCGCAGAAGATTGGCATCTCCACCGTGTACCAGGAGGTCAACCTCTGCCCCAACCTGACCGTAGCGGAGAACCTGTTCATCGGCCGCGAGCCGATGACCGCTCTGCACACCATCGACCGGCGCAAAATGGTCAAGCAGGCCGACGAACTCGTCAAGCGCCTGGACATCAAGGTCGATGTGACCCAGAACCTTGAAAATTACTCCCTGGCCATCCAGCAGATGATAGCCATCGCCCGCGCGGTGGATATGGACTGCAAGGTGCTGATCCTCGACGAGCCCACCAGCTCCCTCGACGACAGCGAGGTCGCCAAGCTCTTCAAGCTCATGAACCAGCTCAAGGCCAACGGAGTCGGCATAGTATTCGTTACCCACTTCCTCGAGCAGGTCTACGCCGTCTGCGACCGCATCACCGTGCTGCGCAACGGCACCCTCGTCGGCGAGTACCCGATAGCAGATCTGCCCCGCGTCAAGCTCGTCGCGGCCATGATGGGCAAGGACTTCGACGACCTCGCCGCCATCAAGCCCGAGGGCTTCACCTACGACGCGGAAGCGCCGCTGGAGATTTCCGCCCGCGGCATCAGCCACAAGGGCACGATAAAGCCCTTCGACCTCGACATCCACAAGGGCGAGGTCATCGGCCTCACCGGCCTGCTCGGCTCCGGCCGCAGCGAGCTCGCGCGCAGCATCTACGGCGCGGACAAGGCCCAGACCGGCACGCTCCAGGTCGGCGGCAAGGACGCCAAGATAAAAGAGCCCATCGACGCCATGCACCTCGGCATGGGAATGCTCCCCGACGACCGCAAGGCCGAGGGCATCATCGGCGACCTGAGCGTGCGCGAGAACATCATCATCGCCATGCAGGCCAAGCGCGGCATGTTCAGGCAGCTCTCCCGCGCCAAGCAGGAGGAGATCGCCGACAAGTACATCGAGATGCTCCAGATCAAGACCGCCAGCCGCGAGACCCCCATAAAGCAGCTCTCCGGCGGCAACCAGCAGAAGGCCATCATCGGCCGCTGGCTCGCCACCGATCCCGACTTCCTGATACTCGACGAGCCCACGCGAGGCATCGACGTCGGTACCAAGACTGAAATCCAGAAGCTCATCATCAAGCTCGCGGGCGAGGGCAAGAGCGTCATGTTCATATCCTCCGAGATTGAGGAGATGCTCCGCACCTGCAACCGCATGGCCGTCCTGCGCGACGGGCAGAAGGTCGGTGAGCTCGACGGCGAGCTGACCCAGGAGAGGGTCATGGCCGCCATAGCCGGAGGTGACAAGGAATGAGCAAACTGAAAAAGTTCACGCAAAACCAGCTCTTCATGCCCATCGTCTGCGTGGTGCTGGTGCTCCTCATCAACGTCGTATACGACGTGGCCCAGGGCAGGCCCTTCTATGAGTTCTTCCGCATCTATCTGTCCGACGCCGCCGAGCCGGTGCTCCAGGGCCGCCTCATCAGCATCCTCAACCGCGGCAGCGAGGTCGCGATACTCGCCATCGGCATGACGCTCGTCGTCTCCGCCTCCGCCGGTACCGACATCTCCGTCGGCTCGGTCATGAGCCTGTGCGCCTGCGTCTGCTGCACCGTCCTCGCCGGCGACATGGCCCCCCAGACCACCGAGCTCGCCGTGCCGCTGATAGTCGGCATCCTCGCCGGCCTCGTCGTCGGCTGCCTCTGCGGCGCTTTCAACGGCTTCCTCGTGGCCAACCTGAACATCCAGCCAATGGTGGCGACGCTGATACTCTACTCCGCCGCCCGCGCCATCGGCCTGCTCGTCAACCACGACTTCATCATCTACGTCCGCAACGACACCTTCGCCGTCCTCGGCGGCTACGTCGGCCCCGTGCCCACGCCCATCATCATCGCCGCGGTCTGCATCGTCGTCGCGCTGCTCGTGCTCAAGAAGACGGCCCTCGGCATGTACGTCCAGTCCGTCGGCATCAACCGCAAGGCCAGCCGCATCGCGGGCCTCAACTCCACGCTCATAATCTTCGTCTGCTACCTCATTTGCGGCCTGTGCGCGGGCGTCTCCGGCGTCGTGGCCTCCAGCCGCATCACCAGCGCCGACCCGGCCGCCATCGGCCTCACCTTTGAGATGGACGCCATCCTCGCTGTCGCCATCGGCGGCAACAGCCTCGGCGGCGGCAAGTTCAACCTCGCCGGCTCCATCATCGGCGCCTACACCATCCAGGCCATCACCACCACGATGTACAACCTCGGCATCTCCTCCGCGGTCGCGCCCGTGTTCAAGGCCATCCTCATTATCATCCTCGTCGTCGTCCAGGCCCCGCCGGTCAAGGCCTTCTTTGCCCGCCGCAGCGCCGCGCGCGCCCTGAACGCCGCTCAGAAGGAGGCTGCTAGCGTATGAAAAAGCCGGCCAACGCGCTCAAGGAACGCAGGCAGATGAACAGCAACACGCTGCTCCTGCTCATAACCATAGCCCTGTTCTTCGTCATGTACATTGCCGGTATGATTATCTACACCGACAAGGGCTTCTCCACCGTACAGACCCTCTGCAACCTCTTCGTCAACAACGCCGCGCTCATCTGCGTGGCCTGCGGCATGACCGTCGTCATGCTCACCGGCGGCATCGACATCTCCGTCGGCAGCCTCGTGGCCCTCGACTGCATGGTCCTCTGCTACGGCATGGCCAACTGGAACCTCTCCGCCCCGGTCGCCATCCTGCTCGTGCTGGTGATTGGCATCGTGATGGGCGTCGTGCAGGGCTTCCTCGTCGGCTACCTCGAGATACAGCCCTTCATCGTCTCCATGGCCGGCATGTTCTTCGCCCGCGGCATGGTGAGCGTCATCTCCACCGACCAGCTCTCCATCACCGCCGACATAAACCAGGCCTTCTATAACTTCGCGAACGCCCGCATCACCTTCCCCTTCGGCGCCACGATAAACCGCCAGGGCGTCGCGATATACCCCTACATCCGCCTCGGCGTCGTGATAGCCCTCGCGGTGCTGATAATCACCTTCCTGATCCTGCGCTACACCAAGTTCGGCCGCGGCCTCTACGCCGTGGGCGGCAGCGAGCAGAGCGCGGCCATGATGGGCCTCAACGTCAAGCGCACCAAGATGATGGCCTACGTCACCTGCTCCCTGCTCACCACCATCGGCGGCATCTGCTTCTGCATGAACGGCCTCATGGCCTCCACCACCACGGCCGACGGCTTTGAGATGGACGCCATCTCCTCCGCCGTCATCGGCGGCACGCTGCTCACCGGCGGCGTCGGCAACGTCATAGGCTCCTTCTTCGGCGTGCTCATCAACGGCACCATCAACGCCCTCGTGCAGACCGACGGCCGTCTCGCCAGCTCCTGGCCGAACATCCTCACCGCCGCGCTGCTGTGCGTCTTCATCGTGCTGCAGAGCATCTTCGCCAAGATCAAGGAAAAGAGCAAATAAGGAGTGCCTCAGATGGAAGTCAGAGATTATATCGCCTCCGGCAGGGCCTGCCTGGGCATAGAGCTCGGCAGCACCCGCATCAAGGCCGTACTCATAGGCGAAAACCACGAGCCCGTCGCCTCCGGCGACTTCGGCTGGGAGAACCGCCTCGAGGACGGCGTCTGGACCTACCACATGGAGGAGGTCTGGGCCGGCCTGCGCAGCGCCTACGCGGCGCTCAAGGCCGAGGTCGAGTCCAAATACGGCGTCAGGCTCACCCGCCTCGCCGCCATGGGCTTCTCCGCCATGATGCACGGCTACATCGCCCTTGACAAGTCCGGCGAGCTGCTCGCGCCCTTCCGCACCTGGCGCAACACCATTACCGGCGAGGCCAGCGAGGAGCTCACCGAGCGCTTCGGCTTCAACATCCCCCAGCGCTGGAGCATCGCCCACCTCTACCAGGCCATCCTGAACGGCGAGGCGCACGTCGCCGGCATCGACTACCTCACCACCCTCGCGGGCTACGTCCACTTCAAGCTCACCGGCCGCCGTGTCCTCGGCGTCGGCGAGGCCAGCGGCATGTTCCCCATCGACAGCGGGACCTGCGACTACGACCAGGGCATGGTTGAGAGCTTCGACGCCCTCGTCTCCGGCAGGGGCTTCCCCTGGAAGCTGCGCGACATCCTCCCGGCGGTCCTCTCCGCCGGCGAGGACGCCGGCTGCCTCACCGCCGACGGCGCGGCCCTGCTCGACCCCACGGGCGAGCTCGAGGCCGGCATCCCCCTCGCGCCCCCCGAGGGCGACGCGGGCACCGGCATGGCGGCCACCAACGCCGTCGCCGAGCGCACCGGCAACGTCTCCGCGGGCACCAGCGTCTTCGCCATGATAGTGCTGGAGAAACCGCTCAGCCGCGTCTACCCCGAGATAGACATGGTCACCACGCCCACCGGCCGCCCGGTCGCCATGGTACACTGCAACAACTGCACCAATGAGATAAACGCCTGGGCCGAGGTCTTCCGCGGCTTCCTCACCGCCCTGGGCCAGAAGCCGGACATGAACGAGGTCTTCACGGCCATGTTCTCCACCGCCCTGAGCGGCGAGGCCGACGCTGGCGGGCTCATGCTCTTCAACTACCTCTCCGGCGAGCCCATCACCGGGCTTGACGAGGGCCGTCCCCTGCTCGTGCGCAGCCCGGAGGCGAAGCTCAATTTCGCCAACTTCATGCGCGCGCAGCTCTACAGCGCCCTGGCGACGCTGAAGATTGGCCTCGACATCCTCGCCGGCGAGCACGTGGCGGTCGACCGCCTGCTCGGCCACGGCGGCTTCTTCAAGACGCCCGGGGCCGGCCAGCGCATCCTGGCCGCCGCCGCCAACAGCCCCGTCTCGGTCATGACGACCGCGGGCGAGGGCGGCCCCTGGGGTATGGCCCTGCTCGCCGCCTACAGGGCGTACCGCGCCGAGGGCCAGACGCTCGAGGACTACCTCGAGAACAAGGTCTTCGCCGGGCAGGACGTCACCACGCTCGAGCCCGTACAGGCCGACGTGGACGGCTTCAACGCCTTCCTCGCCGCGTACCGCGGTGCCCTGGCCGTTGAGCGCGAGGCCGTCAACAGCGTAAAGTGAGAAAGGACAATAACTATGACTGACAACAAGCAATTCTGGTTCGTGGTCGGCAGCCAGTTCCTCTACGGCCCCGAGGTGCTCGAGACCGTCGACAAGCGCGCCGCCGAGATGGCCCGGTGGATGAGCGAGCGCCTGCCCAGGCCCCTCGTCTACAAGGCCACCGTCAAGACGGACGCCGAGATAACGCAGATCATGCTCGACGCCAACCACGACCCGGACTGCTGCGGCGTCGTCACCTGGTGCCACACCTTCTCCCCCAGCAAGATGTGGATACACGGCCTCGGCTCGCTGCAAAAGCCCTGGTGCCACTTCGCCACCCAGTACAACCGCCGCATCCCCAACGAAGAGATAGACATGGACTTCATGAACCTCAACCAGGCCGCCCACGGCGACCGTGAGCACGGGTTCATCGGGGCCCGCATGCGCCTGCCGCGCAAGGTCATCGCCGGCTACTGGCAGGACGAGAGCGTCCTTCGCGAGCTCGGCGACTGGATGCGCAGCGCGCTCGGCTGGGACTTCTCCCGCGGCCTGCGCATCGTCCGCTTCGGCGACAACATGCGCGACGTCGCGGTCACCGAGGGCGACAAGGTCGAGGCCCAGATAAAGCTCGGCTGGCAGGTCGACTACTGGCCCGTCGGCCACCTGGTCGAGACCATGGACGCCGTCACCGACGCGGAGATAGACGCGCAGATGG
>CALWYR010000127.1 GCA_944385805.1 uncultured Oscillospiraceae bacterium | reverse complement strand
CGTACTGGAAGTAGGCCTGGACATACTTGTTGGTGTGGTCGCCGATAATCTTGATGGAGTTCTTGTTGGCGCCGACGGTGCCGTCGCCGCCGAGGCCCCAGAACATGCAGGAGACGGTGCCCTTCGGGGTGGTGTCGGGCGCGGAGGTCTCGCGCAGGCTGAGCCTGGTGACGTCGTCGACGATGCCGATGGTGAACTTCTTCTTCGGGTTGGCCTTGGCCAGCTCCTTGTAGACGGCGAAGACGCTCGCGGGGGGAGTGTCCTTGCTGGCGAGGCCGTAGCGGCCGCCGATGACCTTGATGTCGTTCCTGCCGGCCTCGGCGAGGCTGGTGACGACGTCCATGTAGAGGGGCTCGCCGATGGAGCCGGGCTCCTTGGTGCGGTCAAGGACAGCGATGCTCTTACAGGTCTCGGGGATGCAGGCGAGCATCTTGTCGGCGCGCCAGGGGCGGTAGAGGCGGACCTTTATGAGGCCGACCTTCTGGCCGTGGGCGTTCAGGTAGTCGATGACCTCCTCGGTCACGTCGCAGATGGAGCCCATGGCGATGATGACGCGGTCGGCGTCGGGAGCGCCGTAGTAGTTGAAGAGGCCGTAGTCGGTGCCGAGCTTGCGGTTGACCTTCTTCATGTACTCCTCGACAATGCCGGGGACGGCCTCGTAGTACTTGTTGGAGGCCTCACGGTTCTGGAAGAAGATGTCGCCGTTCTCGTGGCTGCCGCGCATCTGCGGGTGGTTGGGGTTGAGCGCGCGGGCGCGGAACTCCTCGACAGCCTTCATGTCGACCATGCCGGCAAGGTCCTTGTAGTCCCAAACTGCGATCTTCTGAATCTCGTGGCTGGTACGGAAGCCGTCGAAGAAGTTCAGGAAGGGGACGCGGCTCTTGATGGCGGCCAGGTGAGCGACGGCGGAGAGGTCCATAATCTCCTGCACGTTGCCCTCGCAGAGCATGGCAAAGCCGGTCTGGCGGCAGCCCATGACGTCCTGATGGTCGCCAAAGATGCTCAGCGTGTGGCTCGCGAGAGTACGGGCGCTGACGTGGAAGACGGCCGGGAGCAGCTCGCCGGCAATCTTGTACATGTTGGGGATCATCAGCAGCAGGCCCTGGGAAGCCGTGTAGGTCGTGGTCAGGGCGCCCGCGTTGAGGGAGCCGTGGACCGCGCCGGCGGCGCCGGACTCAGCCTGCATCTCCTGCACCTTGACGGTGGTGCCGAAGATGTTCTTCTGTCCCGCGGCGGCCCACTGGTCGACGTAGTCGGCCATCGGGCTGGAGGGGGTGATGGGGTAGATTGCAGCAACCTCGGTGAACGCGTAGCTGACGTGCGCGGCCGCCTGGTTGCCGTCCATGGATTTGAGTTTTCTCGCCATACTTTCATCTCCAAGTAAGATTAAAATAGGGTGTGAATTGCGCTCTTCTAAAAGCGTCATAATTTTATCACTTTCATCCCGTTCTGTAAACAACTATTTGCACGTAAATCACACAAATTTTGAGCCCGGGGGCAAAAATTTTTTGCCTCCGGCTGAAACGGCCGCCGCGAAAGCGCCCCGCTCTGCTCTTTTTCGGATGCGCCGCGCCCCGCGGAGGGCCCGGCGCGAGCGGATGTTCGGAACAAATATCCCGCGAGCGCCGCGGCGCGGAAATTTTGACTTGTCAACGAGTTGAAAATGCATTATAATAGTTACTTGCCATTCGGGCGGGAGCCCCATGGACAATGCGAAAGGAGCGGCACCATGGTTAGTATCGAGAACCCCAAGGGCGCCATCACCATAGCGAGCGAGGTCTTCGCGAACCTGGCCGGCGACGCCGCGACGAGCTGCTTCGGAGTCAAGGCCATGGCCGCGCAGGGGCGCGACGGCGTCTTCCAGCTCCGGCGCGAGTCGATGAGCAAGGGCGTCAGGGCCGAGCTGGGCGAGGACGGCAGCGTTTCGCTCGAGCTGCACATCGCCGTCGACCACGGCGTGAACCTCAACACACTCTGCAACAGCATTATGAACGAGGTCAGCTATAAGGTATCCAGGGCCACCGGCGTGCCGGTGAAGCGCGTCGACATCTACGTCGACACCATGATCATCGGCTGACGCGGCGGCACGTCGTCTGCCTTAGAGAAAAAATTTGCCAGGCGGAGGTAAAGCCTCTTGAAAGAATTCATCGATGCGGCGCTGTTCCGCGACATCATCCTCTGCGCCAGCGCCGCGCTGGAGCAGAACAGGCAGCTCATCAACGAGCTCAACGTCTTCCCCGTGCCGGACGGCGACACGGGCACCAACATGTCCCTCACCATGGGCGCCGCCGCGTCGGAGCTCATGAAGCGCGAGTTCGACACTCTCGGCGCCGCCGCGGACTGCGCGGCGGGAGCCATGCTGCGCGGCGCGCGCGGCAACTC
The DNA here is from genome assembly GCA_944385805.1 of uncultured Oscillospiraceae bacterium. Classification (GTDB taxonomy): domain Bacteria; phylum Bacillota; class Clostridia; order Oscillospirales; family Oscillospiraceae; genus Scatomorpha. The sequence continues at coordinate 6,031 of CALWYR010000127.1, read as the reverse complement.
CGGCGTCATACTCTCCCTGCTCTTCCGCGGCCTCGCCAAGAAGCTCAAGGGCTGCGGGCAGGCCGACGCGCGCCTCTTTGCCGAGGCCATGACCGCCGGCGTCGACTCCGCCTACAAGGCCGTCATGAAGCCCGCCGAGGGCACCATCCTCCCCGTCCCGCGCGTTGCGACGAGCAGCGCGGTCGAATTCGCCGAGCACGGCGGCGACCTGGAGCTCATGTTCTCCTGCGCGATTGAGTCGGCCCAGGAGGCCCTGGCCGACACGGTGAACCTCAACCCCGTGCTCAAGCGCGCCGGCGTTGTCGACGCGGGCGGCAAGGGCTACGTCTTCATCCTCGAGGCGTCTCTGGCCGTGCTGCGCGGCGAGGCCTACGTGCCCGAGCAGCAGCCGGAGAGCATCCCGGCCGCGGCCGTTAAGGAGCGCGCCGATTTTGCCGAGTTCGACGAGGGCGAGATAAACTTCACTTACTGCACCGAGTTCATCTGCGGCCGCGAGAACGACCGCGACCCGGAGCGCATGCGCCAGTGGCTCACCACCATCGGCGACTGCGTGGTGCTGGTCGACGACGACGAGATTATCAAGGTCCACGTCCACACCAACACCCCCGGCGACGTGCTCAGCGTGGCCCTCACCTACGGCCCGCTGCTGAAGGTCAAGATTGAGAACATGCGCGAGCAGCACAGCGAGATGGCCGGCGGCGAGGCCCCCTCGGCCGCGGAGCCCGCCGAGCCCGAGTTCGCCCCCGCCGAAAAGGCCTACGGCTCCGTGGCCGTCTGCGCGGGCGAGGGTATGGCCGAGCTCTTCCGCGAGCTGGGCGTCGACCGCATCGTCACCGGCGGCCAGACGATGAACCCTTCCACCGAGGACATCCTCAACGAGGTCAACCGCACCCCGGCGGAGACCGTCTTCGTCTTCCCCAACAACAAGAACATCCAGATGGCGGCCGAGCAGTGCGCGCCGCTGACTGAGAAGAACGTGGTTGTCATCCCCACCCGCACCGTGCCGCAGGGCATCTCGGCCATGCTGATGATGGACGAGAGCGCCTCGGTCGATGAGCTGCGCGAGAACATGCTGGAGGCCGCCGCCGGCGTCCACACCGCGCTCGTCACCTACGCCGCGCGCGACAGCGAGTACGACGGCCACGACATCCACGCCGGCGAGTACCTCGCCCTCATGGACGGGGCGCTGCTCGGCAGCTACAAGGAGCTCGACGGGCTCTTTGACGTCCTTTGCGAGAGCGCGGAGCAGTTCTCCCCCGCCGTCCTCAGCGTCTACTACGGCGAGGACGTGAGCGGCGAGGAGGCCGAGGCCCTCGGCGGCAGGCTCGCAGGGCGCTTCCCCGACGCCGAGCTGAGCGTGGTAAACGGCGGACAGCCCGTCTATTACTACATGGTGTCCATTGAATAAGCGAGCAAAATCCCGCGGAGAGCTTCCGCGGGATTTTTTTGCTCTTTTTTGAAACCTGCGGCGCGATTTGCGCATTTATAAGGGCAGAAAGGTAAGCGAGGTGAGGCGTATGGACGAGATCGAGGCTCTGCGCGAGCTGCAGCGCGGGAGCGAGGAGGCGCTGAGCTGGTTTATTGGGCGCTACGCTGCCTACGCGGCCGCAATAATCCGCAATATACTGCTCCCTAGCCTGAGCGAATCCGACGTCGAGGAGGCGCTCGCAGACGTCTTTGTATCTCTCTGGCGCTCTGCCGCGCGCGTGCCGGCGGAAAACGTGCGCGCTTACATCTCCGCCATCGCCCGCAACCGGGCTCTCGGGGCGCTGCGCGCCCACCGCGCCGAGCTGCCGCTGGAAGAGGCGCTGATAGAAGTGCCCTGCCCCACGCCCGAGCAGGCGCTCACAGAGCGGGAGGCGAGCGAGCGCGCCCTCGCCGCCGTGGAGGCTATGCCTGAACCGGACAGGGATATCTTCCTGCGCCGCTACTACTACTATCAGAGCGTGGCCGACATTGCCCTCGCGCTCGGCATGAACGTCAACACCGTCAAGACCCGCCTGCGCCGCGGCCGCGAGCGGCTGCGGGACGAGCTCATGAAGGAGGATGAGTAAATGACCTACGACATCTGCGAGCTGCTCTCCGCCTACGAGCCCCCCGAGAACACGTCCGGGCCGGGAGTTGACATGGCGCGGCTGCGCGAGAGCGTTGCGCGCGCCGTTGCTGCCGACAGTACGGGCGCCCGGAGACGGCGCAAGCTGCGCCGCACGCTGCTTATTGCCGCGGCCTGCGCCGCCGCGCTGAGCCTCACCGCCCTGGCTGCCGCGGCCCTCGGCGGCTTCGACTGGCTGCGCGAGACCGTTAAGCCCGGCTTCATAGACGTCGTCGAGCCCGTGGAGCGGAGCGTCACCGTCGAGGGCATAGAGGCAGAGGCAATAGCCGCGCAGCAGTACGGCGACCGCGCGATATGCTACGTCTCCCTGCGCGACACGGCCGGGCAGGGGCGAGTAAATGCCGGTACGAGCATCCGCGTCGTGCGCACGTCCGGCGGACTCCGCGGCGACAGCGGCGTTTTCGACGAGGGCAGCGGCCGGCTGCTGTATGAGTTCCAGGCCACTCAGGCATACGGCGAGAGCTACGAAAACGGAGATGTCACGCTGTATTTGGCCGACATCCTCTACAATGAGCGTGAGATAGACTTCCGCTGCGGCGGGCTCAACCTGGCCTCCGCCGCGCGCGGCGCGTTCGGACGCCTGGCCGACGTTCCCGGCTCGGACGGCGCCTACATTGCCGGCCTCAGCCTTGAGGGCGACGTCCTCAGCGTGCAGGTAGCGCAGGACATGAGCGCGCCGGTGGAGTACAGATTCAGGCCCTATCTGCTCGGCCCGGGGGGAGAGACAATAGAATCCGACAGCAGCGTCAGCGCTGTCACGCCGCTCGACCGTTTCCTCCGCCCCAGAGGCTGGGACGAGGGCGGGACCATTGCGATAATGCAGTACTCTATTTACGGCGTCGAGCCAGATATGCTCGACGAATATACGCTCTGCCTCGGCGGCATGAGCTGGCAGGCCGTGCGCGGCGACTGGGTGCTGCACATCGACTTTGGCAGCACGCCCGAGCCCATTGAGGCCGTAGCCGACGTGAGCAGCGGCGGCGTGGTCTTTGAGGACTCGCAGATAACACTCACGCCCCTGTATCTGCACATGGAGGGATACTCTGCCGGCTACCGCTTCGACAAGAACGACATCATGGCCCTGCCGGCATATCTGGAGACGGACGGGGGGCGCGTGGAGCTTGAGCCCGACAGCGCTCCGGTGATACCCATGGACTACGAAGACCCCGACGGCAATTACTTCGTCACCTGGAATGCCGCGGCCGCCGTCGGCCTGGACGCGGTGAGGGCGATAGTTATCGGCGACACGCGGATTGAGACAGCTTGACGTACAGAGCGCCCGCTCACCGGGCGCTCTGTTTTCGCCGCTCCTCGTCCGTCTACGGCGCTCATTTGTACACATCTCACAAACACGCGGCCTTTTCCGGGCGTTTATTGTGTTTGTAAAAATCCCCTCATGATGGTATACTGAGCATACGCCGCGCTGCGGCCGAGAGAAAAATAATGTCTGGGGGACCTGAGCAATGGATTTTGCACACCTTCGCCTTGAGGATGAAGAGATATACGCCGTAATGGAGCAGGAGCTCCAGAGGCAGCGCGACCACATCGAGCTTATCGCCAGCGAGAACTTCACCTCGCCGGCGGTCATGGAGGCCGTGGGCAGCCACCTCACCAACAAGTACGCCGAGGGCTACCCCGGCAAGCGCTTCTACGGCGGCTGCGAGCACGTCGACGTGGTTGAGGAGATCGCCCGCCAGCGGGCCTGCGCCCTCTTCGGCGCGGAGCACGCGAACGTGCAGCCGCACGCCGGCAGCCAGGCCAACGTGGCCGTCTACCTCGCGCTCTGCCAGCCCGGCGACGTGATAATGGGCATGGACCTCAGCTGCGGCGGCCACCTCACCCACGGCGCGAAGGCGTCCATAACCGGCAAATACTTTGACGTCCACGGCTACGGCGTCAACCGCGAGACCGAGCTCATCGACTACGACGAGTTGGAGCGCATGGCCAAGGAGCTCAGGCCGAAGATGATAATCTCCGGCGCGAGCGCCTACTCGCGCATTATCGACTGGAAGCGAATCCGCGAGATCTGCGACGAGGTCGGGGCGTACATGTTCGTCGACATGGCGCACATCGGCGGCCTGGTGGCCGCGGGCGCGCACCCCTCGCCCGTGCCCTACGCCGACGTTGTCACCACCACGACGCACAAGACCCTGCGCGGCCCGCGCGGCGCGCTCATCCTCTGCAAGGAGGCTCTCGCGAAGAAGATTGACTCCGCCGTCTTCCCCGGCAGCCAGGGCGGCCCGCTCATGCACATCATCGCCGCCAAGGCCGTCTGCTTCAAGGAGGCCATGAGCCCCGAGTTTGTCGAGTACCAGAGGCAGGTTGTCAAAAACGCCGCCGCGCTGGCCGACACCCTCTCCGCCGGCGGGATGCGCCTCGTCTCCGGCGGCACGGACAACCACCTGCTGCTGGCCGACGTCATGAGCCTCGGCGCCACCGGCCGCGAGGTACAGGAGCGGCTCGACCGCGCGCACATCACCGCCAACAAGAACGCGATACCCTTCGACACCCAGCCGCCCCACCTCGCTTCCGGCGTGCGCTTCGGCTCCCCCGCCGCGACGACCCGCGGCATGAAGGAGGGCGAGATGCGCGAAATAGGCGGGCTCATCCTGCGCCTCATCCGCGAGGGCGAGGACGCCGTCCCCGCCGTGCGCGAGCAGGTGCTCTCCCTCTGCGAGCGCTTCCCGCTCTACCCCGACCTGATATGAACTACCGCATCCTCGTCGTCGAGGACGACGCGGTCATCTCCGCCGCCGTGGCGCGGCAGATAAGCTCCTGGGGCTGCGAGGTGCGCGTGGCGCGCAACTACGCCGACATCATGGCCGACTTCAACGAGTTCGAGCCGCAGCTTGTGCTGCTCGACATCGGCCTGCCCTACTTCAACGGCTACCACTGGTGCAGCGAGATACGCAAGGTCTCCCGGGTGCCGGTCATGTTCATCTCCAGCGCCTCGGACAACATGAACATCGTCATGGCCATGAACATGGGCGCGGACGACTTCATCGCCAAGCCCTTCGATCTCGACGTACTCACCGCCAAGGTGCAGGCCCTGCTGCGCCGTACCTACGACTTCGGCAACACCGGCAACACGCTCACGGCCCACGGCGCGGTGCTCGACCTCAACGCCGGCACGCTCGAGTATGAGGGCCAGGTGCTCGACCTCACCAAGAACGAGCTGCGCATATTGCAGACCCTGCTGGAGAAGCGCGGCCAGGTGGTCAGCCGCGACCGGCTCATGCTCCGCCTCTGGCAGACGGACAGCTTCGTAGATGAGAACACCCTCACCGTCAACGTGACCCGCCTGCGCAAAAAGCTGGAAAACATCGGCCTCGACGAGTTCATCAAGACCAAAAAGGGCCTCGGCTATGTGGTTGAAGAATAATAGGCAACAGCGCCCCCGGATTAGGCGCGGTGAGATAAGAAAACAAGCAAAAAGTCTTAAATCATCGCGTTTTAAGGGCAGCGGGCAAACAGGTTACAACTGAATAACCGAGCAAAAGGGGCGTTATCGCAAGATAGCGTCCCTTTCTGCATATAGCCACGCCACAGATCAAAAGTCTGTGGCGTTTTTTTATGCCCGCAGGAAAGGAGGCGCAGCCGGAATGTATTTTACAAACGGCGAAAAGCGGGCGTTTGAACTGCTCATGCAGCAGAAGCCGGGATTTGACCGTTTTCAATCCGGCTGTACCGTAGGTGATGAAGATTGCTGCACTTGCCGTTTCTACCGCCCGCAATGGAAATATGAGTTTTGCGTTTTCAAAGAGTGTCCCTATTGCCCCGGCAAAAGGACACGGAAAACGACTGCCAGCATGGACAAATAGACGCGCATAAAGCCTTGTTTCATGCGGCTTTGCAGACACGAAACAAGCGCAGGCCGATACTTCATACCTAAAAGCGCAAAATCGGCTTTCTAATTGT
>CALWYR010000126.1 GCA_944385805.1 uncultured Oscillospiraceae bacterium | reverse complement strand
GCTGGCCTCCTCGGGCTTGCCCTGGCCCACCGCCTGGCCCACGCCCGAGATCGGAAGGGCGCCGAGTAGGGCCACGGGGGAGTTCTCGGTGGTCGCCGCGACATTGAAAAAGGCGACGGGGTGCGCGGCCTCCTGCACGAGGTTGGCGGCGGCCTCCACGTCGTCGAGGCCCATGTCCTCGCCGCCGGTGATGTTTATCAGCACGCCGTGCGCGCCGTTGATGCTGGTCTCCATCAGCGGGCTGGAGACGGCCATGCGCGCGGCCTCCTCGGCCTTGCCCTTGCCCACGGCGTGGCCCACGCCCATGTGCGCGAAGCCGGCGTCCTTCATGATGGTGGTGACGTCTGCGAAGTCGAGGTTGATGAAGCCGGTGTTCTTTATGAGGTCGGAGATGCTGGTGACGGCCTGGCGCAGCACGTCGTCGGCTATCTCAAAGGCGTTGGCCAGCGTGACCTTCTGGTCGGTGGCGTACTTGAGGCGGTCGTTGGGGATGATAAGCAGGGAGTCTACCTTGGCGAGAAGGCTGGCGATGCCGGCCTCGGCCTGGTCCATGCGGCGCTTGCCCTCGAACTTGAAGGGCTTGGTGACGACGCCCACGGTCAGCGCGCCGGCCTCGCGCGAAATCTCCGCGACTATCGGGGCCGCGCCGGTGCCGGTGCCGCCGCCCATGCCGGCGGTGATGAACACCATGTCCGCGTCCTCGATGGCCTTGGCGATTTCATTGCGGCTCTCCTCGGCGCTCTTCTTGCCCGTGTCGGGATCGGAGCCCGCGCCCTGGCCGTGGGTGAGCTTTTCGCCTATTTGAATCTTCTGGTCGGCATTGGAGACGGCGAGCGCCTGCTTGTCCGTGTTGATGGAGATGAACTCTACACCCTGGGTGCCGGACTTGACCATGCGGTTGACAACGTTGTTGCCGGCGCCGCCCACGCCGAGGACCTTCAATGTGACGACGTTCTCGGGACCCGTTTCTGATTTGTAAGACATATTCGGTGCCTCCCTCATATCATTTGAGACGCCGGGCGGATTTGGCCGCCGCGACTTAATATTATTTCTTCTTCTACTCATATTATATCTTTTCCCATGTCCGGTCAACTATTTTTTGTTTCCATAACAACTTTTTTCGCGCGGGGCGCTTAAAACGGGGTGAAGACCACTCCCTCGCCGGCCCCGCTGAGGTCTATTGTGCCGCGGTCGGAGGCAGTCAGCTGGCCGAGGGCGCTCTGCAGCTTGCCCATCTGGTAGTTGACGCTCTCCGCGGAGCCGAAGATCACCGTGAAGCGCCCGTCGTACTCCAGCCGCGGCGCGGCGGCGTCCGTGAGGTCTATTTCAGAGACGCCGGAGGCGAGGGAGCGCCGCTGCAGCTGGTCGAGCAGTTCGGCGAGCGTATCCACCCGGGCCGTGTCGGCGTCGGTGCTGACGAGCGTCTCGCCCACCTCCGGGTTGGACGGCGTGAGGCCGTAGACATGTATCAGCCCGGCTGTCTCCTCCGCGCCGGCCTGGGTGAGCACCTTGCAGCTGCGGTCAAGCACCCAGCGCTGCCGCTCGAGCTCCACCCAGGCGAGGGCCTGGCTCTCCGTAATCTCGAGCACCACCGTGCCGGGCAGCTGCGTCTCAATGGAGACCGTCTCCACATACGGCAGCTTGGCGATAATGCCGCCAACCGCGGCGAAGCGGTTGATGAAGAAGAGGTTATCCCCCTCCTCAATTCCCGCCGCCTCGGCAATCTCCTGCGCGGTGTAGTGGCTGTTGCCGCGCACCTCGATGCGGTTGACCTGCAGGAAGATGCTCAGCACGAAGATGAGCACGACGCAGCCGAGCAGGAACTTGGCCGGGCCAATGACCGCGGCGCGGCGCGATATTCTTTTCCTGAGCGGATCCGTCTTTTTTGCCATCCCGGTGGATCAGCCTCCTTACTTATCTCTCAGCGACACCTCCGCGCCCAGCTCGCCGAGCCGCTCGTCAAAGCGCTCGTAGCCGCGCTCCACGTGCCCGGAGTCGAGTATGTCCGTAGCGCCCTCGGCGGAGAGGGCAGCGATAATGAGCGCGGCCCCGCCCCTCAGGTCGGTGGCGACGGCGGGCGCGCCGTGGAGGGCGTCTACGCCAGTGACCACGGCCACGCGGCCCTCGGTATGTATCCTCGCGCCCAGGCGCGTGAGCTCCTCCGTGAAGCGAAAGCGGTTCTGGAACACGTTCTCGACGAAGACGCTGGTGCCCTTTGCCTTGAGGCAGGCGGCGAGCATCAGCGGCTGCGCGTCGGTGGGAAAGGCCGGATAGGGTCCGGTTATCACCGGCATCGGCGCCCTCAGCAAGGCCGCCGAGCGCAGACGCACGCTGCATCCGGTGGTTATTATATCACATCCGCACTCGGAAAGCGAGTGCAATACGGTGGAAAAATGACGCGGCTCGACCCCGCGCAGCTCCACGTCCCCTCCCGCCGCCGCGCAGGCGGCCAGATAGGTGGCGGAGACTATGCGGTCGGGCATTATCCTGTGTCCCACGCGGAAGGGCCTCAGCGCCCCGCCCCGCACACGCACCGTGGCGCTGCCCGCGCCGCTCACGCCGGCTCCGAGGGCGTTGAGGAAGCCCTGCAGTTCGGCTATCTCCGGCTCGCGCGCGGCGTTCATTATCACCGTCTCGCCCTCGGCGGCGCAGGCGCAGAGCATGGCGTTCTCCGTCGCCCCCACGCTGGGCATGGGCAAGGCGATGGCCGCGCCGCGCAGCCCGTTCGGCGTCGAGCATATCAGCTCGCCGGCGCGCTCGTCTATCTCCGCGCCGAGGGCCCTGAGGGCCATCAGATGCAGGTCTATGGGCCTCGGCCCCAGCTCGCAGCCCCCGGGCATGCTCAGCCGCGCGTGGCAGCAGCGGGCCAGCAGCGCGCCCAGGAAGACCACCGAGCTGCGCAGCTCGCGCATGAGCGAGTGAGGTATCTCGCTGCGCGCTATGTACGCGGAGTCGATGCGGACTATGTCGCCGCTGCGCTCGACCCCGCAGCCGAGGCCGCGCAGGATGCGTATTGTGGCGTCCACGTCGCGCAGCTCGGGGACGTTGGTGAGCTCCGTCTCCCCCGGCGCGAGCACGCTGGCGGCCATGATGGGCAGCACCGCGTTCTTGGCGCCCTGGACGGCGACGCTGCCCGAAAGCCTTCTGCCGCCCTCTATATGCCAAACGCTCATATTCTCTCCCCCTACAGCAGATTCAGGCCATACTATGCGGGGGAGGGCGAGGTTGTTATTTTGCCGCGTGCCTCTCGGCGAGGCCGAGGACTATTTCCGTGATGCGGTCCGTGGCGTCCGTGACGCCCACTGCGCGCATGTTGGCAGCCATTTCGTCGAGCTGCTCCGGGTGGTGCAAAAGCTCGCTCACGAGACCCAGGAGGCTGTCTGCGGTGAACTCGCTCTCGAGCAGCACCTTAGCGCCGCCGGCGGATTCGAGCACGCGCGCGTTCTTCTCCTGGTGGTTGTTCGTGACGTTGGGGCTGGGCACCAGCACGGCGGGCTTGCCCATGGCGGTGAGCTCGGCGAGCGTGGAGGCCCCGGCGCGGCAGAGCACCAAATCGGCCGCCGCCATCACGGTGGGCATGTCGTAGATATACGCGCGCACGTCCATACCGAGCTTCTCATATCCCGGCTTCTCGCGCTCGAGCGTGGCGGCCATCTTTTCGTAGCCGGCCTTGCCCGTGGAGTGGATGACCCCGAAAAAGGGGTTGGCGCAGGCCCTGACGATGAAGTCGGTCATTATTTCGTTCATGTGCCCCGCGCCCAGGCTGCCCCAGACGCTGGCCACCAGCGGCTTGTCCTCCGGGAGGCCCAGCGCGCGCCTGGCCGCGAGCTTGTCAGCGTTCAGGAATTCGCCGCGCACGGGCGTACCGGTGACGGCGACGCGCTCGGGGTGCTTATAGTTGGCGCGGCTCTCCTCAAAGCCGACCATGACCGCGTCCATGCTGCCCTCGAGCATTTTGGTGGTGAGGCCGGGGACGGCGTTGGACTCGTGCACAGCCGTGGGGATACCGAGCTCGTGCGCCGCGCGCAGCACGGGGAAGCAAACGTAGCCGCCCGTGCCCACCGCCACGTCGGGCCTGAACTCGCGCAGTATGCGCTTAGCCTCGCCGGTGGAGGTGACGACGTTCTTGAGAGTGGTCAGGTTGTGCTTGATGTCCTCGGCGGAGAAGCCGCGGTGGATATTGGTGATGCGCACCGTCTCTATCTCATAGCCCGCGCGCGGCACGAGGTCGGTCTCCATGCGCCCCTCGGCACCGATAAAGAGGAACTCGCTGTCCGGCAGGGCCTCCTTTATCCTTCCCGCCACGGCCAGCGCCGGGTTGATGTGTCCCGCGGTCCCGCCGCAGGTGAAGAGGAATCTCATATAAAAAGCCTCCCGGCTGCGCCATGGGCGCAGCAAATTAAGTGATGGTTTCGCTTTCAGATGTCCGCTCCCCGCGAGGCGGAGAGCACTATGCCCATCTCGGCGAGCTGTATCAGCAGCGCCGTGCCGCCGTAGGAGAAGAAGGGCAGAGAAATGCCCGTGCAGGGCACGAGGTTCGTGACGACCGCGACGTTGAGTATGACCTGTATGGCCAGCAGCGTGGTGACGCCCGCCGTGACGAGAAAGCTGTAGCGCTCGCGCATGTGCAGCGCCAGATAGTAGCCCCGGACTATGAGCGCGGCGAAAAGCAGCAGCACGGCGCAGGCCCCGGCGAAGCCCAGCTCCTCGCAGACTACGGCGAAGATGAAGTCGTTGTGCTCCTCCGGCAGGTACATATAGGTCTGCCTCCCCTGCCCCAGGCCGAGGCCGAAGAGGCCGCCGGAGCCGATGGAGTAGAGCGACTGCACTATCTGGTATCCGTCCCCGCTGGTGTTGGCGAAGGGGTCGAGCCAGGTGGCGATGCGCTGCGAGGCGTAGGGGAAGAAGAGCATTATCACGCCGAGCCCCGCGAGGGCTGTGACGCCCACTCCCACGAACCAGTAGAGCCGCGCCCCGCCGAGGAAGAGCATCACGCCTCCGATGGCGACGACAATCACCGCCGCAGAAAAGTGCGGCTCGAGCACCAGCAGCCCAAGGATGAGGGCCAGCACCAGCGCGAAGGGCAGTATGCCGTAGCGGAAAGTGGACATGGCGGCCCTGTACCTGCATATCAGGGCGGAGAAATAGAGTATGAGCGCGACCTTCGCTATCTCCGAGGGCTGGAAGGTGGTGAAGCCGAGGTCTATCCAGCGGCGCGCGTCGCCCTCGGCGACGCCTATCACCGGTACCAGCGCGAGCAGCGCGACGCTCACCGCCAGCAGCGGAAAGCTCATGCGGCGGTAGAATGACATGGGAAAGCGCGAGAGCGCGAACATTATCACCGTCCCCGCCGCGGCAAAGCCCAGCTGGCGCAGGAAGTAATAGGCCGCGTTGTGCCCCGTGGCCGCGCTGTAATAGGCCCTCGCGTAGCTCGCCGAAAGCACCATGACGACGCCTATGGTCAAAAGCAGCAGCGTCAGCGCGGCGAAGGGCAGGTCGATGCGGGTGGAGCGGGTGTCTTTTCTCTCTCTGACAACACCCCGCCCCAGCTGAGTGGCGGCGTATTGCATGTGAGAACCCCCAGATCAATAAATGGTCAGCTCAGAAGCTGTAGCGCTGGAAGACGCCCAGGAAGGCTATGATGGCGCAGGCCGCGCTGACGGAGAAATAGAGCGCGAAGAGCTGCTTTTCCGTCCACTTGTGCCCGCTCCAGCCGCCGAGCTCGAGGTGGTGGTGGAAGGGCGCCATGCGGAAGACGCGCTTGCCGCCGCTGAGCTTATAGTAGCCCACCTGGATGATGTCGCTGAGCGTCTCGATGATGTAGAGCAGGCCCACTATGATAAGTATGAGCGGCATGTCGTAGGCGAAGGCCATCGCCGCCACCGCGCCGCCGAGGAAGAGCGAGCCCGTGTCGCCCATGAAGACCCTGGCGGGGTTGAAATTGTAGAGCAGGAAGCCCAACAGCCCGCCGGCGAGGCCGCTGGCGAAGATGCCGAGGCTCAGATACAGCTCGCCCCAGGCGAATGTGACGAGGGCGAAGAAGATACAGACCGGTATGCTGGTGCCGGCGGCGAGGCCGTCCACGCCGTCGGTGAGGTTTACGGCGTTGACCGTGCCCACAATCACGAAGGCGGCGAAGACGAAGTAGAGCCACTCCGGCAAGGGCACTATGCGGTTCCAGAAGGGGATGTAGAGGTTGGTGGTCACATAGCCGAACTCGCGCATGAGGAAGATAAAGGCGAGGGCGGCGGCCAGCTGCAGGAGGAACTTGGCCTTGGCCGAGAGGCCGAGGTTCTGCTTCTTCTTCAGCTTCTCATAGTCGTCGAGGAAGCCAATCGCGCCGAAGATGAGGGCGAAAATGAGGCAGAAGATGTGCCCGTAGTCGCCGCGGCGCATGTTCTCCCAGCCGACGGTGAGGCAGGCGAGGGCCACGGCGGCAATGAACATGATGCCGCCCATGGTCGGCGTGCCCGCCTTGGACATGTGCCAGGTGGGGCCGTCCTCGCGTATCGCCTGGCCGGCCTTTATCTTCCTCAGCCACGGCACAAGCGCCTTCCCCACAGCGGCCGCGGCGAAGAAGCCAATGGCAAAGGCCAGTATCAGTCGTATGCTCATCTGTCTCTCTTCCTTTTTTCCAGTATGTCGGCGACTATCTCGCGCTCGTCCATGTGGTGCTTCTCGTGGCCGACTATCTGGTAGTCCTCGTGGCCCTTGCCGGCTAGCACAATGACGTCGCCCGGCTCGTGGTGCTCTATCGCCCACTCTATGGCCGCCGGGCGCGAGGTTATGACCGCGTGCGGCGTGGAGCTGCCCTCCATGCCGGCGAGGATGTCGGCGATGATGGCCTCGGGGTCCTCCGTGCGCGGGTTATCGGAGGTGACGACGACAAAGTCGGCGTTCTCCGCGGCTATGGCTCCCATGATGGGCCGCTTGGTGCGGTCGCGGTCGCCGCCGCAGCCGAAGAGCGCGACGAGGCGGCCGCGTGTGACGGCGCGCATTGACCTCAATACGTTCTCGAGCGCGTCGGGCGTGGGGGCGTAGTCGATGGGTAGCGTGTAGTCCCCGTCCGTGGGCCCGCCCTCACCCCTGCCCTTGCCGCCCCGGCCGCTGGCGAGCGAGTCGGCGCAGTCGGCGAGGGATACGCCCAGCGCGAGGCCGCAGCCGATGACGCCGAGGGCGTTGTAGACGGAGAAGAGCCCCGGGATGCCGAGCCTCACCGGCACGCTCTCGCCGCCGTACCCGGCGGTGAAGGCCACGCCGGAGCTGGCGAGAGAGATGTCGAACGCCATAAGGTCGGCCTGCGCCCTCTCGGCGAAGGTCAGCGCCGGGCAGCCGCAGCGCTCGAGCATGTAGTCCGCCCACTCGTCGTCGAGGTTGACGACGGCTTTTTCGCACATGGGGAAGAGCAGGCTCTTGGCGCGGGCGTACTCGGCCATGGTCTTGTGGAAGTCGAGGTGGTCCTGCGTGAGGTTGGTGAAGACGCCCACGGCGAAGCGCAGCCCCGCCACGCGGTGGAGCACCAGCGAGTGGCTGGAGACCTCCATGACGACGTGGGTGCAGCCGGCGTCGGCCATCTCGCGCAGCAGCTCCTGCAGCTCGCGGCTCTCCGGCGTGGTGCGCTCCGTGGGCAGGAACTCGGAGCCTATCATGTTGCCGTTGGTGCCGATGAGGCCCACGGTCGCGCCCAGCTTCTGCTCCAGCAGGTGCTTGAGCAGATAGGTGGTGGTCGTCTTGCCGTTGGTGCCGGTGACGCCTATCATCACGAGCTCCGAGGCCGGGTCACGGAAGAAGTTCCGACTCATTAGCGCGAGGGCCAGACGGCTGTCGCGCACAATCACATAGGGCAGGTCTATGGCGGGCCTTTCCTCGCAGATGACGCAGACCGCGCCCTTTTCAGCCGCCTGCGGTATGTACCTGTGCCCGTCGGACTCAAAGCCGCGCACCGCGACGAAGGCCGCGCCGGGCTCAGCCGCGCGCGAGTCGTAGGCTATGTCCGCAATTTCCAGCGCCGACGGCGCGTTAATCTCGAGTGTTTCCACGTCCCGGAGCAATTCAGAGAGCTTCACGGGGACACCTCCAATATCGTTAGTATATGCCTAAAAGTTCGCTGTCATTGTCATAGAGCGTGACGGTTATTACCGCGCCGGGCGCCGCCGTCCCTCCCGCCGGGAAGTCCTGGCCGGAGACGCGCCGCGCGTCGTCCGCGCCGGCCGTGCGGTCGGAGCTCACGAAGAGGCCCAGCTCCGCGAGCGCGTCGCGCGCCTCGGCGTAGGTGAGGCCGGTGAGGTCCGGCACAGTACCGCCGCCCGTTATCTCCGTCCCGGCGTAGAGCAGCACCTCGCTGCCCGACGCTATCACGCTGCCCGCCGCGGGCAGCTGGCCTGTCACCGTGCCTCCCGGGCCCGCGGCGCTGCATTCAAAGCCGCTCCCGGCCAGCGCGGCGCGGGCCTCGTCCAGGCCCATGCCCGTCACGTCCGGCACGGCGCGGTCGACGCTTTCGAGCTCGCTCTCGCTGTACTCGGGCTCATAGCCGAGATATGGCAGGATGTCGGCGAGCATCTTGCCCACAACCGGCGCGGCCATCTGTCCGCCGGAGACGTAGACGCCGCTGCCGCTGCCGGGATTATCCAGCAGCACCAGCAGGGCTATCTCCGGGTCGTCCGCGGGCGCCGCGCCGATGAAGGAGACTATGTACTCCTTCGTCCCGGCTATCTCCTGCGTGGTTTTGGTGGAGGTGCCGGTCTTGCCGCCAATCCTGTAGCCGGCGACTGCGGCGTTGCGGCCGGTGCCCTCCTTCGCATCGCCGACGACCTGCTCGAGTATGGCGCAGATCTCGGCGCTCGTCTCCTCGCTGAGCACCTGGCGCACGCGCTCGGGCTCATGCGCCTCGCTCAGGCCCGCCGGGGAAGTTATCTCCGAGACGAGGTAGGGCCGCATGAGGTTCCCGCCGTTGACGCAGGCGGAGACGGCGGTTATGAGCTGCAGCGGCGTGATGTTGAAGGTCTGGCCGAAGCTGGCCGCGGCCAGCTGGCTGAGGTTCTCCGGGTCGCAGAAGACGTCCTCGCTCCACCAGATGCTGCCGCTCTCGCCGCCGAGGTCGATGCCCGTCCTGCCCGTGAGCTGGGCGGAGGTATCGCCCGTGCGCTCAAAGAAGCCGAAGGCCTCGGCGTAGTCGTAGAAGCGCTCCTCGCCGATGAGCCTGCCTATGTTGACAAAGGCGACGTTGCAGCTGTGCTGCACGGCTGCGGTGAGGTCCTGCGGGCCGTGCCCGCCGGCCTTCCAGCACTTGACGGGCGTACCGCGCCCCGGCACGCTGACGGAGCCTCCGCAGAAAAACTGGGAGCTTTCGTCCACCAGCCCCTCCTCGAGGGCCATGGCCAGGGTAATAATCTTGAAGGTTGAGCCGGGCTCGTAGGTGTCCGAGAGGGCCTTGTTGCGCCACATGAGCTGCTGCTCGGCGGCTATGAGCTGCGCGCGCTCGGCCTCAGTGGCGGCCTCGGCGTCGACGCGCTCCATGGCCCCGGGGCTTATCGTCTGGTAGTCGTTGAGGTCAAAATTGCCCAGGGACGCCATTGCCAGTATAGCACCCGTGTCAACCTCCATGCAGATGGCGGCCGCCCCGCTTTGTATGTCGTAGTCCTCGACAGCCTGCGCCAGGTGCTTTTCTATATAATACTGTATAGTGGCGTCAATAGTCAACTCCACATCGCAGCCCGGCACGGCGTCGAAGTAATCCTCCCAGCTGCCCAGCAGCATATCCGTGCCCGCCGCGGTGGTGGAGCGCATGATAAAGCCGTCGGAGCCGGAGAGGTACTTGTCGTACTTTGCCTCGATGCCGCCGAGGCCGGTGTTGTCAGTGCCGACGAAGCCGATGACGTGCGCGGCCAGGCTGCCGTTGGGGTAATAGCGCTTGGTGTCGGCCTCTATCTTGACGCCGTTGTAGCCGCCCTCCTCCTTGAAGGCGCGCACCTCGGCGGCCTTATCGGCCTCTATCCTGCGCGCGACCACCTCGTACCAGGAGCCGGTGTTCTGCGTCTTCTCATAGACGGAGCCGTAGTCGAGCCCGAGTATATCCGCGAGCCCGCGGGCTATGGCCCCGGCGTCCTCGCCGTACAGCTCTATCTCCGCCGGGCTCAGGTATACGGTGTCCACACCCGCGCTCATGGCCAGCACATTGCCGCGCCGGTCGTAGATTGTACCGCGCGGGGCGCTGACCGTGGTCTCCCGCACCTGCTGCGCGGCGGCGCGGGAGGCGAGCTCCTCGTGCCGCACAATCTGCAGCTGGTAGAGCCGCGCCGCGAGCACCGCAAAAGCGGCGACGCCGCACACCGAAAGCAAAAACAGTGTGCGGCGAAGCATCATTGAGTTGGGCGCGTCCGGGCGCCGCTCCCTGCCTTTATTGGCCATATCCGCCCTCCTGACTGGAATTTGCGGCGCCTGGGCGCCGCTGGCCGCGGCGCCGCAGTACAATCATACTGCATCCGGCGCGCGAAAATTCCATAATCGCGTAGGCGGGGCGCGTTCACTCCGCGCGGGAGAGGTATTCCTCCAGCTCGCCGAGGGAGAAGAGCCCCTCGAGCTCTAGCGTGAGCCGGGCGTTCCTGTCGGCCAGGGCGGATATCTCGCCGGCCAGGGCCGTACACTCCGCATCAAGGGCGGTGAGGCGCGAGCGCGCCAGCAGCAGCGAGACGCAGAGCGCCGCGGTGATGAGCAGCGCCAGCGCCGTCAGCCAGAGCGGCGGCGAGCCTCCCGGACGGCGGCGGCGGGCCGCTCGCGCGGCGCGCGCGTACTCCTCCCTGCCCGCGGGCGGCTCAAAGGAGTATTTCATACCCGCTCGGCCACGCGCAGCTTGGCGCTTCTCGAGCGCGGGTTGAGCTCCAGCTCCTCCCCGCCGGCGGTTATGGGCTTGCGCGTGACGCTCCTGAGCGTCTGCACAAAGCCGCAGGTGCATACCGGCGCCTCGCGCGGGCAGGTGCAGCCGTCCTCGCGGTCGTGTATCGCGTTCTTTACTATCCTGTCCTCCAGCGAGTGGAAGCTTATTACGCAGAGCCTGCCGCCGGGCTTGAGCCTGTCCGGGGCGGAGTCCATCATGGCGTGTACCGCGTTGAGCTCGTCGTTGACGGCTATGCGTATGGCCTGGAAGCTGCGCTTGGCCGGGTGCTGCTTTTCTCGCAGCGCCGCGGCTGGCATGGCGGACTTTATAACCTCCACCAGCTCCAGCGTGGTCTGTATCTCCTTACGGGCGCGCGCCTCGGCGATGCGCGCGGCGATGCGCGCGGCGTGGCGCTCCTCGCCGTAGTCGCGGAGGATGCGCTCTATCTTCTCGCGCGGCCAGCGGTTGACAATGAACCAGGCGTCGATGTTGTCGCTCGAGTCCATGCGCATGTCGAGCGGCGCGTCGGTCATGTAGGAAAAGCCGCGGTCGGCCTCGTCGAGCTGCGGCGAGCTGACGCCGAGGTCGAACAGCATGCCGTCGACCGCGGAGACGCCCTGCTCGTCGAGGATAGCGTCGAGGTCGCGGAAGTTGCCGTGGACGATGCTGAGCCTGTCCGCCCAGGGCGCGAGGCGCTCTCCGGCGCGGCGGATGGCCTCCGCGTCGCGGTCGATGGCGATAAGGCGGCCGGTCGTCAGCCTCTGCAAGATGGCCTCGGAGTGCCCGCCCATGCCCAGCGTGCCGTCCACATAGACGCCGTCAGGCCTGATATTCAGATACTTGATGCACTCTTCAAGGAGCACCGGGATATGGCCGTTCATCAGAAATTTAGCTCCTTCATAATGGACGCGATGTACTCGGGCGTGGTCTCTTCGCTCTGCACCGGCTTCCAGGTGTCGCTGTCCCAGAGCTCGGCGTGGTCGTCGCAGCCGACCACAGTCACGCTGCGGCCGAGCCCGGCGAAGTCGCGCAGGGCCTGCGGCAGCAGCGCCCTGCCCTGGGCGTCGAGCTCGCACCTGGCGGCGCAGGCGAAGAAGGGCCGCATCTTCTTGCGGTCCACGTATGGCATCGAGCGCACGCGGTCGACAAAGCTCTGCCAGCTCTCGGCGCTGTAGGCCCAGAGGCAGCGCTCGTCCGAGACGGTGAGGTAGAAGGTGTCGCCCAGCTCCTCGCGCAGCCTGGCGGGTATGAAAAGGCGGCCCTTGGCGTCAAGGGTGTGCTGATATTCGCCGGTCACGCGGCCGCCTCCTTCCATAATATAACAAAGAGGCGGTCCAGGACTTCAATCGCTGGGATGTTGCTACACTTTCCACCACTTTGCCCCACCAAGGTGCTTATATTATATTTAGGCTCCGGCGAAAAATCAAGCAGTTTTTTATGTGAATTTGCCTCCATTTTCGTGCATTTGTCCCTTTAACGCGCACATTTTTGCATTCGGACACAAAATAAGGCGCCCATCTCGTTCGATGGGCGCCGAAGCGTCAATATATAGGGTCAAAAATTTTTTGCTCACTGTTCCTCCGCGGCCTTCTCGGGCTCGGCCTGGCGCGGGGCGCGCGCGGCTTCCCCGGCGCCGGCGGCGCTGCGGAAGCGGGCCCGGGAGGAGCGCAGCTCGTTATAGGCGGTGCCGGCGCTCTCCTCGGCGCGGCGCAGGGCGGCGTCGATGATCTCCATGGCGGCGCGGCGCAGGGCGTCGGACCTGGCGGCGGCGCTGTTTTCGAGCTCCGCGGCCTTGGCGCGGGCGGTGCGGACAATCTCCTGCTGGTCGACGAGGGCGCGGGCCTTCTCCTCGGCGGCGCGGCGGATGCTCTCCGCCTCGCGCTTGGCGTTGCCTATGAACTCGTCCCTCGCGGAGACCAGGCGGCGGGCCTCCGCCAGCTCGGCGGGCAGCCCGGTCTTGATGTCCTCTATCATGGCGAGCGCCTTGTCGCGCTCGACTATGCACTTGCCGTTCCCCAGCGGGACGCCGTAGGCCGTGCGTGTGCTGGAGGATCGCGCGACGAAGGGCTCCATGACTGGGTGTTGCGTTGTGTTGCGTCCCCGGGGCCTTGGCGAGAACCTCGTCTATTATCTCGCGCGGCAAGAATTCGGACAAATCCGCCCCGTAGCCGGCCAGCTCCCGCACCACCGAAGAGCTGAGGAAGGTGTACTTCTCGCTCGAGGTGAGGAACATGGTGTCGAGGGACGGGTTAATCATCTTGTTAATCTGCGCCATCTGGAACTCGTTTTCAAAGTCCGTGCCGGCGCGCAGGCCCTTGACGATGATGGCGTGCTCAAACCGCTTGGCGTACTCGGCGAGCAGGCCGTCGTAGGTGTCAACCTCCACGTTTGGCAGATGCGCCGTGATGCGGCGGATCATGTCCACGCGCTCGTCGATGGTGAACATGGGCGAGCTCTTGCTGGCGTTGACCATCACGAGCACCACCACGCGGTCAAAGATGCGCGAGGTGCGGCGCACTATGTTGAGGTGGCCGAGGGTCATCGGGTCAAAGCTGCCCGGGCAGATGGCAATACTCATGGTTCAGCTGTCCTTTTTGTAAACTGTGAGGCAGACCTTGCCGTAGCAGCGCGTGAGGGCCTTGCGGTACGGCGCGCTCAGCTCCGGCAGGAGCTTTTCCCGTCTGCTTTCACACATGATTATACCACCGTCGGTCAAAATGTCAACATTTTGTATTACTTCAAGGGCTTTTTCCAGCAAATTCGTGTCGTAGGGCGGGTCGAGGAAGATGAGATCGAACTTTCCCGCCCGGCCCAGATAGCCCAGGCTCTCGGTCTGCTCCACGCGCCCCGCGAGGCGGCAGCGCTCCAGGTTCGCGCGTATAAGCTTTACCGCGCGCGGGCTTTCGTCGCAGAAGACCGCCTCCGCCGCGCCGCGCGAGAGGCACTCTATGCCGAGCTGCCCGCTGCCGGCGAAGAGGTCGAGAACGCGCCTGCCCTCTATGTCGAACTGCAGGATATTGAACATGGCCTCCTTGACCATGTCCGTAGTCGGCCTTATCGCCATGCCCTCCGGCTCAAGAAGCCTTCTGCCCCGGGCTACGCCGGTTATTACTCTCATTGCTTTTCCTCCTCGCTGGCCTCAGGGTGGAAGTGCGCGTACACGGCCCTGGCGGCGTTTTTCGGTATTACGGCGGCGAGCTGCTCCTCGCTCGCGGCCCTGACGGCCTTCACGGTGCCGAAGGCGCGCAGCAGCTGCGCGCGGCGCTTTTCGCCCACGCCCGGTATCTCCTCTAGCGCGGAGCGCAGCTTGGCCGAACGCAGCGAGCGCTGGTACTCGATGGCGAAGCGGTGCGTCTCCTCCTGGATGGTGCCGACGAAGGCGAAGACGGCTGGGTTGCCCGAGATGCCTATCTCCTGCCCCTCCGGCGCCTCCAGCGCGCGGGTGCGGTGCCGGTCGTCCTTGACCATGCCGAAAACCGGCACCGTCAGCCCGAGCTCGCGGAGCACCCCCGCGGCCGCGGCGGCATGCGCCGCGCCGCCGGCAATGAGCAGCAAATCGGGTATATCGGTGAACTTCTCGTCGCCGTCCTGCGCGCGCTTAAACCGCCTCTCGACCGCCTGGCGCATGCTCTCGTAGTCGTCGGGCGCGTCAAGCCCGCGGATGCGGAACTTGCGGTAGTCGCGCTTGAGCGGCCTGCCGTGCACGAAGACGGTCATGGCCGCGACTATGCCCTCGTTCCCGAGGTTGGAGATGTCGAAGGCCTCTATGCGCTCGGGCACCGCGGGAAGGCCCAGCGTCCGCTGGAGCCATTCGAGGGTCTTGAGCTGCTTCTGCGCGGCGGTGGCGGCGCGCTCCGACTCCTCGCGCGCGTTTGTCATGGCCGTCTCCAGCAGGCGGCGGCGGTCTCCGCGCTGCGGTATCTCCACGCGCACCCTCTTGCCCGAGTCGCGGGAAAAGAGCTCGGCGAGAGCCTCGAGATCCTCCCCTGACATGCACTCGGGCAGGAAGACAAATTTTGGCCAGGCCCCCCGCGCGGCGTAATACTGCCGCACAAGGCCGCTGACGGCCTCGGCGTCGGGCTCCAGCGGCTCGTCCATGAGCTCGTAATCCTTATCCGCCAGGTCGCCGTTCACATAGTGCAGCACGGTAAAGCAGCTCCTTGCGCCGCGGCAGAAGCCCACGGCGTCCGTGTCGGCGTAGACGGCGGCTATGACGCGCTGGCGGTTGGCGAGGCCCTCGACCGCGCGGACGCGGTCGCGAAGCTCGGCGGCGAGCTCGAAGCGTAGCTCCTCCGCTGCGGCCTCCATCTGCCGCGTGAGCTCCTCGGTCAGCTCCTTTGTCCGGCCGGAGAGGACAAGCTCGGCCTGGGCTATCGCCTCGCGGTATTCCTCCGCGCCGGGCCCTCCGGAGCGGCACCAGCCCGCGCAGGAGCCCATGTGGTAGTTTAAGCAGGACCGCTCCCTGTCAATGTCGCGCGGGAAGCGGCGCGAGCAGGTGGGCAGCTTGAGGGCCTTGCTCACCGTGTCGATTATTTCCTTCGTCAGCCCGCGCGCGCCGAAGGGGCCGAAATACCTGGCCCCGTCCTTGGCCGTGCGGTTGGCAAGTGTGAAGCGCGGGTACTCGCTCCTGAAGTCGAGCCTGATGAAGGGGTAGCCCTTGTCGTCCTTGAGCAGGATGTTGTAGTGCGGCTTGTAGCGCTTTATGAGCGAATTCTCCAGCACCAGCGCCTCAAATTCGCTCTTGACGACAATGACGTCAAAGTCGTCCACCTTGGCTGCCATGGCCGCCACCTTGGGCAGATGGTCGCCGCGGAAATAGCTCGTGACGCGGTTTTTGAGCGCCTTGGCCTTGCCCACGTATATGACCTCGCCGCGCGCGTCCTTCATGATATATACGCCCGGCAGCAGCGGCAGCCGGTTCGCCTTGTCGCGCAGCTCGTCAATCTTCACGGTGTTCACCTGCCTTTCATTAAAACTCCGGGCTCCAGCCGGGCGGCGCCGCGCAGGAAAAGCGGGCGGGTATGCCGCGAGCCGGCTGTAACTGGCTCAACTGGAAAAGGGCGTGCCGTTTGGCACGCCCTTGCTTGGATTATTTGCGCGGATTACTCGGAAAAATCGGAGTCAATCAGTGCGGACAGCGTGGCAATGGCCTCGTTCTCGTCGACGCCGTCGGCCACGATGTTCACGGTGGTGCCCTTGACTATGCCGAGGGACAGAACACCGAGGAGGCTCTTGGCATTCACGCGCCTGTCGTCCCTTTCAATCCAGATGCTGCTCTTGAACTCATTGGCCTTCTGGATAAAGAAGGTGGCGGGCCTGGCGTGAAGGCCGACCTGGTTGTTTATTGTAACCTCTTTGGATATCACAAAAGACACTCCTTCCACAACCCCAAAGCCTGCGGATTCAGGCTTTTAGCATAATAACTTTATCAAATCCCGCGCTAAACGTCAACGGGGTTTACCCCGATTTGTCCTTTTACACAAGTAACTCCGAAACTTGAGGCAAATTTTATTTCAGTTCCACCACGGTTACGCCGGCCTCGCCCTCGCCGTAGCGCCCCAGCCGGTAGCTCTTTACAGCTTTGCTGCGCCTAAGCGCCTGCTGTACGGCGGCGCGCAGCGCGCCCGTGCCCTTGCCGTGGATGATGGTCACGGTCTTCAGCTTGCCCATAACGGCGGAATCTATGTACCGCTCCATAACCGGCACGGCCTCGAGCGTGTCGTAGCCGCGCAGGTCGAGTTCGGCGGGCACCGCCGCGGCGCGCAGCGAGGCTCCCCCCGGCGACGAGGCCGCGGCCTTCTTCTTAGCTTTGGGCTTTTCTATAACGCGCACCTCGTCCTGGCGGGCGGTGAGGTGCATGGCTCCGGCGCGCAGCGAGAGCGTGCCGTCGCGGTTTACGGCCTCCACCTCGGCGCTGACGCCCATGCTAAGGAGCTCGACGGTGTCTCCGGCCGCGGCGGGGCGGCCGGGCTTTTTGACCTCCTGCGGCATGGCCGGGCGCTCGGCGAAGCCCTCCTCGACCTCGTTCAGCCGACGACGCAGCTCCGCGCGGGCCTCGTTGGCGGCGCGGTGGTCCTCGGCCGCGGCAGCCTCGGAGCGCATGCGGTCTATCTCCGCGAAGGCGGCCTCGGCCGTCTCGCGCGCGGAGGCGATTATCCTCTCGGCGTCGCGGCGGGCCTTTACCTCCGCCTTGTCGAGGCGCATCTCCAGCTCCACGCGCAGCCTCGCGGACTCCTTGCGGTTTTCTTCGGCCTCTTTCAGCTTATTTTCCGCCTCGTCGCGCTCTTTTTCCAGCGCTTGACGAACCTCTTCGAGCTTTTCTATCGTGGCCTCGAAGCTCGCGCTCTCGACTCCGACGCGGCTCCTGGCGTCCTCTATTATCTCTGCGGGCACGCCCAGCCGCTCGCTTATGGCAAAGGCGTTCGACTTGCCGGGGATGCCGACCAGCAGGCGGTAGGTGGGCTTTAGCGTGGCGACGTCGAACTCGCAGGAGGCGTTCATGACGCCCTTCTCCGTGGTGGCGTAGACCTTGAGCTCGGCGTAGTGCGTGGTGGCGGCGATGACCGCGCCGCGGCGGCGGGCGAATTCGATAATGCTGATGGCCAGGGCCGCGCCCTCGGTGGGGTCGGTGCCCGCGCCCAGTTCGTCGAAGAGCACGAGGGTGTTTTCCCCACACTCTTCAAGTATGCGCACGTTGTTGGTCATGTGCGAGGAAAAGGTCGACAGGTTCTGCTCTATGCTCTGCTCGTCGCCTATGTCGGCGAAGACGCCGGAGAAGACCGGCACCGCGCTGTCGCCCGCAGCGGGAATGTGCAGCCCGCAGGCGGCCATCACGCACATGAGCCCGATGGTCTTGAGCGTGACGGTCTTGCCGCCGGTGTTGGGGCCGGTGATGACCAGCGTGTCGTAGCTCCCGCCGAGCTCCACGCTTATGGGCACGGCGCTCTCCTTCGCGAGCAGCGGGTGGCGCGCGCGGTGCAGGCGTATCTCACGCTTTGAGAGCTCTGGCTCCACGGCGTCGAGCGCGTAGCTCAGCCGCGCCTTGGCGAAGATGAGGTCTAGCTTCACCAGCAGCTCGAAGTCAAGGCTTATCCCCTCGGCGTGCGCGGCGCAGTCGGCGCTGAGCTCGGCCAGGATGCGCTCTATCTCCGCCTTTTCCCGCGCGCGCAGCTCCCTGAGCTCGTTGTTGGCCTTCACGGCGGCCATCGGCTCTATGAAAAGAGTCGCGCCGGAGCCCGAGACGTCGTGCACGAGGCCGGGCACCGCGTTCTTATACTCCGCCTTTACCGGCACCACATAGCGGTCGGAGCGCGTGGTGATGATGGGGTCCTGCAGGGCCTTGGCGTAGCTCGGCGAGGAGATAATCTTCTGCAGCGCCTCGCGCACCCTCGCGCTCGCGGCACGGATGTGGCGGCGGATGTCGGCCAGCTCGCCGCTGGCGGCGTCGGCTATCTCCTCCTCGCCGGCGATAGAGCTCGTAATCTTGTCCTCGAGGAAGCGGTTGGCCTGTATCGACTGGAAGAGGTAGTCGATGCAGGTCTTCTCCCCCTTGCCGTCCCCGGCGGCATAGCTCCTGGCGGCGCGCGCCGCGGCGAGCACGCCGGCTATGTCGAGCAGCTCTCGCGTGTTCAGCGCACCGCCCATGTCCGCGCGCTGAAGGCTCGCGCGCACGTCCTTGACGCCGGAAAAGCCCGGGCTTCCGCGCGTCACCATCATGCCGCGCGCGGCGCTGGTCTCGGCCAGGCGGCGGCGCACCTCTCCCTCGTCGGCGCTGGGCATGAGCGTCCTCGCCCTCGCCTTGGCCTCCGCCGATACGGCTTCGCGCTCGAGCATGGCCAGCACGGCCGGCAGCTCGAGCGTCAGGCAGCTTCTTTCGTATTGGGTCATTGCAGCTGTGTCCTCAATTTCTTATAGTAATCCAGGCTGCCGAAGGCGCGGGCGAGCTGGTAGAGCGCGTAGCTCTCGCAGACTTCGCCCATGAGCTTCAGCTCGCCGGCGGGCAGGCGGAAGGCGAAAACCCTCCTCGGCTCGGCGGAGACGACGTAGCGCATGGCGTCGAGCACCGAGCGTGTGAGCGCGAGCCCGCCCACGCTGCGGCATTTGCCGCAGTAGAGCTCGCCGCTCTCTGGAAAGAGGCGCGCGCTGTCCATCTCCGTCTCGCCGCAGCCGTCGCAGGCCTCCAGCTCCGGCCGGTAGCCGGCCAGGCACATGAGCCGCAGCTCGAAGGCCGCCTTGACCTGCTCCGGCGGGCAGACCTTGCCCGAGAGGGCGTAGAGCGCGTTGAGCCCCAGCTGGAGTATCTCCGGCTCGGGTACGTTCTCGTTGGAGACGGCCTCCAGCAGCTCGGCGATATAGCTGCCCAGGGCGAGCATCCTGAGATCCCCGCGCAGGCCGCGGAACTGCTCAACGGTGGCCGCCTCGTTGATGGTCCACTTGCCGCGGCTGCCGAAGAGCGTGAAATCATCAAAGCTCAGCAGCTGCGCCGCCGCGGAGACCTTGCTGCGCGTGCGCGCCGCGCCGCGGGCCTTGGCCGTTATCTTGCCGTCGGTCTCCGTGAGGATGGTGAGTATCTTGTCGGACTCCCTGTACTTCGCCTCGCGCAGTATGAGCCCGCGCGTCGTCAAAAACATATGTATCTACCTCCGCGCCGCGGCGGCCTCACCCGGCCGCTGCGGTATCTTCCGCCTCCGGCCGCTCCGCGCCGCGGAGCGCCAGCCAGCACAGCGGGTCGCCGGTCTCGCAGAAAAGCTCCCAGAGCTCGTCGCCTGTCATGTTATCACCCCGGCTCTATTTTGCTCAGGATGCGCGCGAGTATGGCTGGGAATATTTTTGCGCCCGGCTCCACCAAGATTATATACTATGGCGCGCGGCAATACAAGCATTTTGTGAATTATTTGACAGCAATTTAAGGCCGGCTTATCACCCGGCGTATCTCCGCCTCGACGGAGAGCACCTCCTCTTCGAAGGCCCTCGAGGAGACGCGCAGCGCGCCGTTGCCGAGGATTATGAGCTGCTCGGCGGCGTCGGAGGTGACGACGCGGGTGTTGTAGCGCCTGGCGAGCTCGTGGGTGGCTTTTTCAATATAGGTGTCCGCCGTCTCCGCCTCCTTTGTGTAGACCACGTAGAGGTTGTGGTAGCGCTCCACCTCGCGCACGCCGCCCTTGACGCGCCAGGCGTCGAAGACGAGAATGGGCACGCACTGCTGATAGGCGGCGTAGTTGCAGAGCCTGTCCATAAGGCGCTGGCGCGCGGCGTCCAGGTTGTCGCGGGCGATGTCCCGCAGCTCGTCCCAGGCAAAAATCACGTTGTAGCCGTCGATCACCAGGTACTCGGGCCCCTCCTTCGGCTTTGGGACCGGGCGGCGCGAGGCCGCGGGCGCGGCCGGAGCGCGGCGCATGGCGGCGGCGGCATCGCGCCTGATGGGCCCGTAGGTGCGCTCAAAGATGGCCATCAGCTCCTTGTCGGCGGCGATGCTGGCGCGGTAGGCCTCTCCCCCGGCGCGGCTGCCCGGCCACAGCGTCTCTTCCGCGCGGCTCAGGCGTTCGCCGCGTTCTAGCACGCTCTCTATGTGCATGTGCGCGGGCACCTCGTCCCAGGGCACGAGCACGCCCGCTCCGTGGCTGCAGAAGACGCTGTCGGCGCTGTTGAGCGTGTCGGCCGCGGGGTCATAGCCCGCGGCGGCTATTACCGCCTCGCTGTCGTGGCAGGGCGCGTAGCCGCCGGGCAGGCAGACGAGCTGCCCGCGCCCGCGCGTATATGCCGCGACCTCGCGCGCGTAGCCCATCATGCAGCTCACCGGGGCCGTTCCGGAGATGACGCTGAACTCGCCGTCCGTCTCCGGCGGGGCGAAGTCCGCGTGCAGCTTCGGCATGTCGGCCAGCGCGCGGCCGACGCTCCCGGCGGGCACGCACAGCGTGAACTCATACACGGGCTCGAGCAGCACGCACTCGCCGCGCTCGCGCGCCGTCATCAGGCCCTGGCGCACGGCGCGGTAGGTGGCCTGGCGGAAGTCACCGCCCTCGGTGTGCTTGGGGTGCGCCCTGCCCGCAGCCAGGGTTATCCTCACGTCCGTCAGCGGCGAGCCGGTGAGCACGCCGAGATGCGTCTTCTCGGCCAGATGCGTTAGTATCAGCCGCTGCCAGTTGAGCGCGAGCGCGTCGGTGGAGCAGCCGCTCGCGAGAGCGACGCCGCTGCCGCGTTCCGCCGGCTCGATTATCACATGCACCTCGGCGTAGTGGCGCAGGGGCTCGTAGTGGCCGACGCCCTCGACGCGCCCGCTCACGGTCTCCTTATATAATATGCCGCCCTCGTCGAAGCCCAGCCGCAGGCCGAAGCGGCGCTCGATAAGGCTTTGGAGTATCTCCAGCTGCACCTCGCCCATGAGCTGCACATGGGCCTCGCCCAGGCGCTCGTCCCAGACGACGTGCAGCATGGGGTCCTCGGCCTCCAGCTCGCGCAGCTGCCGGAGCGCCGCCGTCACATCGCAGCCCGCCGGGAAGCGCACGCGGTAGCGCAGCACGGGCGCGAGCGCGGGCTCGGGCGCGTCGGGCTCGAAGCCCAGCCCCTCCCCCGCGTAGGCCCCCGCGAGGCCGGTGACGGCGCAGACCGTACCCTGCGGCGCGCTCTCGATGAGCCTGTACTTTGTACCCGAATAGAGCCGCAGCTGGTCTGCCTTGGCGCTCCACTCCAGCCGCGCGTCGCCGCGCGAGGAGAGGGCGTCCTTGACGCGCAGCGCGCCGCCCGTGACCTTTAGCCAGGCGAGCTGCGCGCCGGAGTCGTCGCGCGTGAGCTTGAAGATGCGCGCGCCGAACTCCGCCCTCTCGCGCGCAGGCAGCGTCAGCCGCTCGAGCGCGCCGAGCAGCTCGTCCACCCCCTCCAGCCTGAGCGCCGAGCCGAAGTAGCAGGGTATGAGCTCACGGCGGGCGACGGCCGCGGCCAGCTGCGCGTCCGTGGGCGCGGCGCCGGACATGACCGTCTCAAGCAGCTCCTCGCTGCAGAGGGCGAGCTCCTCGGCGTTGCCGTCGTCGAGCATGTCCACGCAGCCCTCGCCGAAGCGCGCCCTGAGCTCCGCCATGCGCGCGGCGCGGTCGTAGCCCGCGAGGTCGGACTTGTTCACGTAGATGAACACCGGCTTTTGCGAGCGCTCTAGCAGCCGCCAGAGCGTCTCGGTGTGGCTCTGCACGCCGTCCGTGCCGCTGACGACCAGTATAGCGTAGTCCATCACGCCCATGGCCCGCTCCGCCTCGGCGGAAAAGTCCACATGCCCGGGCGTGTCGAGGAGAGTCAGCTCCGCCGTGGGCAGGCTCAAAAGCGCCTGCTTGGAGAAGATTGTTATCCCCCGCTCGCGCTCGAGCTCGTCCGTGTCCAGGAAGGCGTCGCGGTGGTCGACGCGCCCCAAGGTGCGCAGCGCGCCGGCGCGGTAGAGCAGCGCCTCGCTGAGCGTGGTCTTGCCCGAGTCGACGTGGGCCATTATTCCTATTACCAGCCGTTTCATGGCGTAATTCCCCTTGTTTCGA
>CALWYR010000125.1 GCA_944385805.1 uncultured Oscillospiraceae bacterium | reverse complement strand
TCACGATAGACTCCCGCGCCGAGGCGGAGGAGCCCGTTGAGACCACGCCCGTCGAGACTGAACCCGCCGGACTCGAACCAGCGGCTTAATAAAACAAAATTGCCGCCCCTCGCGGGGCGGCAATTATTTGAAAAGGAGGCGGCCAAATGCTGATAGTCCTCGTCATAATCTGCGTATATCTGCTCGTCCTCACCGCCCGGCTCAAGTCGCGCGCCGACCGGCAGCAGGAGCTCATAGACGAGCTGCGTTCCCGCCTCGACGCCCTTGCCGACGCGCGCGCTTCCGCGCCCGCCGGCCGCGACGCAGAAACCCTGCCCGCCGGCGGCCCGATAAACCCCGAGCTCAGGGCCGAGCTGCGCGAGCTCAAGCGCCGCGGCAGCCTTGACGCCGCCGCGTACGAGTTCTGCAAGGCGACGGGGCTCGACGAGGCCGCCGCGGAGCAGTATCTGAGCGGCCTGTAAGGCCCGGAGGGCGTCTCGAACATGCAAAAGGACCGGTCGGATGACCGGTCCTTTTTGCGCGCCGGCCCTCAGGCCAGAGCCGCGGTGATGATGCTCATCTGGTAGACCTCTTCGGCGTTGCAGCCGCGGGAAAGGTCGTTTATCGGGGCGTTCAGGCCCTGCAGTATCGGGCCGTAGGCGTCAAAGCCGCCCAAGCGCTGGGCTATCTTATAGCCGATGTTGCCGGACTGAATCTCGGGGAAGATGAAGGTGTTGGCGTAGCCGGCGACCTTGCTGCCCGGGAACTTGAGCTGGCCGACGGTGGGGCTGACGGCGGCGTCGAACTGCATCTCGCCGTCGATGTCGAGGTCGGGCGCAAGAGCCTTGGCCTTGGCGCAGGCCTCGCGGGCAAGGTCGACGTTGGGACCCTTGCCGGAGCCCTTGGTGGAGTAGCTGAGGAAGGCGACCTTTGGCTCTATTCCGAACACCTGGGCCGTGCGGGCGCAGGCGACGCCGGTCTCGGCCAGCTTGTCGGCGGCGGAGAAGGTCACGTTGCCCTCCTTGTCCACGTCGTCCTGGTAATCGATGTTGATGGAGCAGTCGCCCATGGCCAGCATCTCCTCGCCGCGGACCATGATGAAGACGCTGCTCACGAGGTGGGCGCCGGGCTTGGTCTTGACGAGCTGAAGCGCGGGACGGACGGTATCTGCGGTGGAGTAGGTGGCTCCGCCCAGCAGGGCGTCGGCCTTGCCCATCTTTACCAGCATGGTGCCGAAATAGTTGGACTTCTTCAGCGCGGCGGCGCAGTCCTCGGCGCTCATCTTGCCCTTGCGCAGCTTGACCATCTCTTCGACCATGGCGCCGAATCCGTCGTAGTTCTCCGGATCGACTATCTCGAGGCCCTCGCTGTCGAAGCCGCCCCTGGCCGCAGCCGCCTTGACCTCATCGGCGTTGCCCACGAGCACGGGAGTGAGGAAGCCGCCGGCCTTGAGACGGGCCGCGCTCTCGAGTATGCGCGCATCGGTGCCCTCGGTATAAACTATCTTGCGGGGGTTCTTCCTGAGAATTTCCACGAGATTTTCAAACATTTTACTGCCTCCATATTCTTCGCGCCCCGCGCGAATTTTTCTGACAAATAATTTTACCATTCCCCGCCCCTCTTTTCAAGTAGGCGCCGAAGAAAATACCGCCTCCGGGCGGGCCGCGTCATAACCGCGGGCACGAAAAATACATTTGACAGATTGTCAATACTATATTAAAATTGTAAAAAACTTTCATTGCAGCCCTGCTTTGGGGCGTTTTGCAGAAAAGCGCCGCCCCGGGCTGGACAAAATCAACAAAATCAGCTGCAAAGGTTCTTCCAAAAATCTTCGTTTGCATCTATGCATTTGTCCTCCTTTTTGGTATAATGTCGGCGAGAGAGGGCTTCACCTCCATCATACGAGAGAGGACGATGAAATTGATATCACACGGTAAAGAGGTAAAGGTGTTTGCCGGCAACTCCAATCTTCCGCTCGCCAAGGCCATCTGCCAGAAGCTGAGCAAGAAGCTTGGCGACTGCACGGTTTCCGCCTTTGCCGACGGCGAGGTATCCCTCGCGCTGGGAGAGCCCGTGCGCGGCTCTGATGTATTCATAGTCCAGTCCACCTGCAAGCCGGTCAACGACAATCTCATGGAGCTGCTCGTCATGATAGACGCAATGCGCAGGGCGAGCGCCGGACGTATAACCGCCGTCATGCCGTATTTCGGGTACGCGCGCCAGGACCGCAAGGCCAAGAGCCGCGACCCCATTTCCGCTAAACTCGTAGCCAACCTCATCACCGAGGCGGGCGCCGACCGCGTGCTCACCATGGACCTGCACGCGGCCCAGATTCAGGGCTTCTTCGACATACCCGTGGACAACCTTTTCGGCGCGCCGATACTCGCCAACTACTACCTCGACAGCTTCGGCCGCGGCAACGACGATTACATCGTCGTATCCCCCGACGTGGGCAGCGTGGCCCGCGCGCGCACCTTTGCGCAGAAGCTTGACCTCGGTCTCGCCATCGTGGACAAGCGCCGCCAGAGGGCCAACGTCAGCGAGGTCATGAACATCATCGGCGACGTCGAGGGCAAAAACGTAATCCTGCTCGACGATATGGTAGACACGGCCGGCAGCCTCTGCCACGCCGCGGAAGCGCTCGTCGAGGTCGGCGGCGCCAGGGAAATCTACGCCTGCGCAAGCCACGGCGTACTCTCCGGAGAGGCGCTCGAACGCATCAGCAGAAGCCCCATAAAGGAGCTTGTCCTGCTCGACACCATCCCGTTCCCCGGGGACAGGGGCGAGTGCGGCAAGATAAAGTATCTCTCCGTCGCGCCCATTTTCGCCGAGGCGATAGAGCGCATCTATGAGGAAGTCTCCATCTCCTCCCTTTTCGACTGATATGTTTTTCGCAAAACGTTCCGGCGGCGTCGAGTGGATAATAGCCTTCCTCGGCAACCCCGGACCCGAGTATGAGAACACGCGGCACAACGCCGGCTTTCTGGCCGGGGCCGCAATGGAAAAGCTCCTGGGCGTCAAAATGACGCGCGTGCGGCACAGGTCCCTGACCGCCCGCGCCGACATTGCCTGGCACGGCGTGCTGCTCATGGAGCCGCAGACCTATATGAACCTCTCCGGCGAAGCCGTCGGCGAGGCGGCCAGGTTCTACAAGGTTCCGCCGGAGCGGGTTATAGTTGTCTCCGACGAAATGGCCCTGCCTCCCGGCAGCGTGCGCATACGCCAGAGCGGCAGCGCAGGAGGGCACAACGGGCTCAGGAGCATAATCTCCCACCTGGGCACGGACGCCTTTCCCCGCATACGCCTGGGTATAGGCGAGCCCGAACACGAGCCGGTGGACTGGGTGCTGGGCAAATTCACCGGGCCCGACGCGGCGGCGATGGCCGATGCCGCGCAGCGGGCGGCCGAAGCGGCCGAATGCTACATAAGCGAGGGCCCCGACAGGGCCATGAGCAAATACAACCGCAAGCATCAGGGCGGCGGCGCGCAATAAAATGCAGCGAGGCGCGGCGCTGTCAGAATAGTCCGGGGCGGCGGCTGCGGCGTCCGTTCCGCGCGGCCCTCTCTGCGCGGAGCACACAGGTTTCCCGCGGCGCGCCGTCTAAAAACTAGGGGGGATATTTGTGAACAGAAAATGCATCGCAATGCTCCTTGCAGGCGGGCAGGGTTCCCGTCTGTACGCGCTCACGAAGGACGTCGCAAAACCCAGCGTACCCTTTGGCGGAAAGTACAGGATCATCTACTTCCCGCTCTCCAACTGCGCGAACTCTGGTATCGACGTCGTCGGCATGCTCACGCAGTACAAGCCGCTGCAGCTCAACAGCTACATAGGCAGCGGCCAGGCCTACGACCTCGACAGCTCCGACGGCGGCGTCTTTATCCTGCCCCCGTATCAGAGCGCGGGCGAAAAGGGCTCCTGGTTCTCCGGTACGGCCAACGCCATCTACCAGAACATAGCGTTCATAGAGAACTACGACCCCGAAAATGTTCTCATTCTCTCCGGCGACCACATCTACAAGATGGACTACTCCGACATGCTCCGCGAGCACGTCCAGAACGGCGCCGCCTGCACCATCGCCGTCAAGCAGGTCTCCATGGAGGAGGCCACCCGCTTCGGCATCCTCTCCTGCGGCGAGGACGGCTTTATCAATGAGTTTGAGGAGAAGCCCAAGCACCCGAAGAGCGACCTCGCCAGCATGGGCATCTACATCTTCAACTGGAAGAAGCTGCGCGAGTATCTCGTGGCCGACGAGAACGACCCCAACTCCTCCAAGGACTTCGGCAAGAACATCATACCCAACATGCTCGCCGCCGGCGAGAAGATGTGGCCCTACAGGTTCGACGGCTACTGGCGCGACGTGGGCACCATCGTCAGCCTCTGGGACGCCAACATGGACATGCTGGGCAACACCCTCATGGACCTCTTCGACGCCTCCTGGCCGATACGCTCGAAGAGCCCCATCCGCCCGCCGCACTACGCCGGCCCGGACAGCAAGATCAACCACTCCATCGTCACCGAGGGCTGCGAGGTCTATGGCGAGGTAAGCAACAGCGTCCTCTCCAGCTCCGTCACCGTGGGCCGCGGCGCGCAGGTCTTCTACAGTATCCTCATGCCCGGCGCCACCGTCGAGGACGGCGCGGTAGTGAGATACTCCATCATCGGCGAGAACACCAAGGTCCGCGCCGGCGCGCGCGTGGGCACCGACCCGGACGGCAGCGCCGACTGGAACGTAGCCACCTGCGGGCCCAACATTGAGATAGGCGCGGGCGCCGTAATCAAGGCCGGAGCCATGATTTACGACAGCGTAGCCGCCGGAGAAGGGAGCGATGCGTAATGGTAAACCTGCACGGACTCATCCTGGCCGACCGCTCCAGCCGCGACCTGCGCGAGCTGGTCATGGTCCGCACGAGCTCTTCGCTGCCCTTCGCAGGCCGCTACAGGCTCATTGACTTTTCGCTCAGCAACCTGCAGAACGCCGGCGTGCGCGACGTGGGCGTCGTCATGCAGCGCAACTTCTCCTCCCTGCTCGACCACATCGGCTCCGGCAAGGAGTGGGATATGTCCCGCAAGCGCGGCGGCCTCAAGCTGCTGCCCCCCTTCACCGGCTCCGGCGAGTACGAGGGCATCATCGACGCGCTCGAGAACGTCCGCGGCTACATTGAGGACATCAAGCAGGACTACGTCGCCCTCATGCGCGGCAACCTCGCCGCCAGCATCGACCTCGGCGACGTCATGTACCAGCACGTGAGGTCCGGCGCGGACGTCACCGCCGTCTGCACCCCCGGCACCCCCGAGGGCGAGCACCACCGCTTCATCGTCGGCGAGGACGGCTTCGCGAAGGACATCCTCCTGCGCCGCACCGGCCCGGGCGAGGGCGTCGCCTCGCTGCAGGTCTATATCATGAGCAAGGACACCCTGCTCGGCATCGTCGACCGCTGCGACAACGCGCTCAACCACAAGTTCCACCGCGACGGCCTCGGCGGCCTGCTCTCCGCCGGCGGGAAGATAAAAATCTATATGCACAACGACTATTTCGCGAATATAATGAGCGTAGACGGCTACTACAAGGCCAGCATGGATATGCTCGAGCGCGAAAAGCGCAGCCAGCTCTTCCCCGCGGACCGTCCCGTCCGCACCAAGGGCCGCAGCGACGTCAGCACCTACTACGGCGACCAGGCCGTCAACAGGAACAGCCTCGTGGCCGACGGCTGCATCATAGAGGGCACGCTTGAAAACTGCGTCATCTTCCGCGGCGTCCACGTCGGCGCGGGCGCGGTGCTGAAAAACTGCATCATCATGCAGGACACCTATGTGAGCGACGGCGTCGAGCTCAACTACGTCATCTCCGACAAGGACGCCTTCATCTCCAAGGACGTGACGCTCTCCGGCTCGCCCAAGCTCCCGCTTGTGCTCCCCAAGGGCAGCAAAATCTAACAGCGACTCACAGCGCGGCCGCGGCTCAAGCCCCCGGCCGCGCGTTAAGAGTGAACAACCGGGCGGGTCAAGCGCTCGCCCGGACTTTATTTTCGACGTCCGGTAACGTTTCCGCCGGGCGCATGGAGGTTTACATGACTACAGGACAGATTTCCAGGGACGAGATGCACGGCGCGCTGGAGGATAAGCTTTGCAGCTACTTTGGCGTGACCGGCAAGGAGGCCACCGACGAACAGGTGTTCCAGGCCTCCGCGATGGTGATTCGTGAGATTATGAGCCGCCTGCTCGCCGCCGAAAAGGCGGAGACGCCGGACAAGGAGGTACACTACCTCTCCATGGAGTTCCTCATGGGCCGCAGCCTGATGAAGAACGCCTTCAACCTCGGCGTCGCAAACGCCCTCATCGGCGCGCTCGAAGACATGGGCCGCGAGGCGAGCGACATCTTT
This sequence comes from uncultured Oscillospiraceae bacterium, assembly GCA_944385805.1. Classification (GTDB taxonomy): domain Bacteria; phylum Bacillota; class Clostridia; order Oscillospirales; family Oscillospiraceae; genus Scatomorpha. The sequence goes on along the minus strand of CALWYR010000125.1, from coordinate 1,738 downwards.
GAGCTCGAGCCCGACGCCGGGCTCGGCAACGGCGGCCTCGGCCGCCTGGCCGCCTGCTACATGGACAGCATGGCCACCGAGGGCATCGAGGCCACCGGCTACACCCTCTGCTACGAGCTGGGCATGTTCAAGCAGAAAATCGTCGACGGCCGCCAGGTGGAGGTCGCCGACAACTGGAAAAACGCGGCCGAGAGCTGGCTGATCCCCCGCTACGAGGACTCCGTCGAGATACGCTTCGGCGGCCGCGTCGAGGAGCACTGGGACTACTTCGGCAACTGCCACGCCGAGCTCAAAGACTACGACTCCGTCCTCGCCGTGCCGCGCGACATGCTTATCGCCGGCTTCGGCGGCGGCAAGGTGAACACCCTCCGCCTCTGGGAAGCGCACAGCCCCAACAGCCTCGACATGTACCGCTTCTCCGAGGGCGAGTACGTCAAGAGCATGGAGCAGCGCACCCTGGCCGAGGTCATCACCAAGGTACTCTACCCCGCCGACGACCACATGGAGGGCAAGACCCTGCGCCTCAAGCAGCAGTACTTCTTCGTCTCCGCCACGGCGCAGAACATCGTGCGTGAGCACCGCCGCACCTGGGGCGACGTGCGCAACTTCGCCAAGCACCACGTCATACAGATAAACGACACCCACCCGACCATGATTATTCCCGAGCTCATGCGCATCTTCATGGACGAGGACGGCCTGGGCTGGGAGGAGGCCTGGGAAATCGTCAGCAACTGCGTGGCCTACACCAACCACACCATCATGTCCGAGGCGCTGGAGACCTGGCCGCAGGGCCTGGTGCAGAGCCTGGTGCCGCGCGTGTTCGAGATAATAAGCGAGATAAACCGCCGCTGGCGCGCCCTCCTCGGCGAGAAGTTCCACGGCGACAACGCCAGGATCTCCCGCAACGCCGTCATTGAGGGCGGCAAGGTGCACATGGCCAACATCTGTCTCGCCGCCTGCTACATGATAAACGGCGTCAGCAAGCTGCACGGCGACATCCTCAAAAACGACCTCTTCCGCGACATCTGCGAGTTTGAGCCGGAGAAGTTTACCTACGTCACCAACGGCATCGATCACCGCCGCTGGCTGAGCCAGTGCAACCCCAAGCTTGACAGCCTGGTGCGTGAGCTTATAGGGCCGGGCTACCTCAAGCGCCCCGAGGAGCTCGTCAAGCTCAGGCAGTTTGAAGCCGACAGGGAAGTCCTCATGCGCCTGCGCGAAATCAAGGGCTTCAACAAGCAGTACCTCGCCGACTACGTGAAGAAGACCCAGGGCTTCGAGCTCAACCACGAGGCCGTCTTCGACGTCCAGGTCAAGCGCCTGCACGAGTACAAGCGCCAGCTCATGTGCGCCATGCTTATCGCCCACCTGCAGGACCGCCTGCGCGACAACCCGGGCATGGACTTCGTGCCGCGCACCTTCATCTTCGGCGCCAAGGCCGCCGCCAGCTACAAGGCCGCCAAGCGCATAATCGAGCTCATCAACTCCCTCTCCGCCGACATCAACGCCGACCCGGCCTGCAAGGGCAAGCTGCAGGTGTTCTTCCTCGAGAACTACCGCGTCTCCGTGGCCGAAAAGCTCATGCCCGCCGCCGAGATAAGCGAGCAGATTTCCACCGCCGGCAAGGAGGCCTCCGGCACCGGCAACATGAAGCTGATGATGAACGGCGCCGTGACCATCGGCACCCTCGACGGCGCCAACGTGGAGATGTACGAGCGCCTGGGCGACGACAACATGT
>CALWYR010000124.1 GCA_944385805.1 uncultured Oscillospiraceae bacterium | reverse complement strand
GAGCCCGACATGGCCGCGCTGCGCGTCTTCAACGCCGTATGTGGCGGCACGGCGACGAGCAAGCTCTTCCGCACCCTGCGCGAGGAGCGCTCGCCCTGCTACTACGCCTCCAGCGGCGTGGACGACGTCAAGGGTCTGCTCTATGTCCACAGCGGCATAGACAAAGCGGATTACGACACCGCCGTCGAGGGCGTCTGCGCCGAGCTCGCCAGTGTCGCCGCGGGCGATATAAGCCGCGAGGAGCTCGCCGCCGCGCGCAGCTACTGCGCCAACGCCCTGCGCCTGGTGCCCGACGACTCGGTGGAGCTCATGATGCACTATCTGAAGATGAGCATAATAGGCGCGGAGATAGCGCCCGACGAGCTCGCCGCCGCCTGTGAGGAGGTCACGGCGGAGGAGGTCGCGGCCATCGCCGCCGGCTGCGAGCTGGACACCGTCTATTTCCTCAGCGGCGAGGACGATGAAGAAGCGGAGGAGGCGGACGAGGCATGATAATGCGCCCTCATGAATACCCCGGCGTGGGCGACACGCTCTGGAGCGGCACACTGCCCAACGGGCTCGATATTTTCGTGGTGCCCCGCCCCGGCTACAGGCAGAAGCACGCCGCCCTCTCCGTAAAATACGGCGGCGCCATGCGCAGCTTTGCGCTCGACGGCGAGCGGCGCAACACGCCCGCCGGCGTGGCGCACTTCCTCGAGCACAAGATGTTCGACCTGCCCGAGGGCAGCGCCCTCGACATCCTCACCCGCCGCGGGGCGGAGGCCAACGCCTACACCGGCGCGGATATGACCTCTTACTACTTTGAATGCGGCGAGGACTTTGACGAAAACCTCGAGCTGCTGCTCAGGTTCGTCTCCACCCCGTACTTCACGCCCGAGAGCGTGGAAAAGGAGCGCGGCATCATCGCGCAGGAGATACTGATGACCGAGGACGACCCCAGCTTTGTCCTCTACACCGACGTCATGGGCGCGCTCTTCGACCACCACCCCGTGCGCGAGAGCGTGGCGGGCACGGTGGAGAGCATCGCGGAGATCGGCCCGGAGACGCTTCTCGCCTGCCACCGCGCCTTCTACGTGCCGGAGAACATGGCGCTGTGCGTCTGCGGCGACGTGGAGCCCGAGCTGGTCGCGGACATCGCCGCGCGCGTCCTCGGCCCCGAGCGCCGCTCCGCCGCCATAGCCGACTACGGCGCGCCGGAGGGCCCCGAGCCCGTGAAGGCTCGCACGGAGCGCGTCATGGACGTCTCCGAGCCGCTCTTCACCTGCGCGGCCAAGCTCAGCTGCGGCCTGCCCGGCGGCAGCGAGGGCCTGCGCCTCGCCACCGTGGGCTCGCTGGCCGTGCGCTGCCTCTTTGGACAGAGCAGCGCCTTCTACACCTCGCTCTACGCCGAGGGCGCGCTGCGCGGCAACTTCTACCGCGACGCGAGCCCCATAGCGGGCGCGCTGCTCTTTGAGTGCGGCGGCAGCTCCGCCGCGCCGGAGCGGGTATATGAGCGTCTCTGCGACGAGCTGGAGTCCGCCGCCAGGAACGGCGTCGACCCCGCCGCGCTCGAGCGGGCGCGCCGCGCCGACTACGGCGCGAGCCTGCGCGGCCTGGGCAGCGCGGAGAACGTCTGCAGCGCCCTTGCCAGCTGCCGCTTCAACTGCTGGGGCCTCTACGAGGGCTTCGACACGCTCTCCGCCGTCACCGCCGGGGAGGTAAACGCCTTCGTGCGCGAGAGGCTGCGCCCCGAGCGGCTGGCGCTCTCGCTCATCACCCCCAAGGAAAGGACTTGATCCCCATGGAAACGCAGATCCCCACCATGATGCGCGACGCCGAGATAAGCTTCCCCATGCTCGGCAACCTCACGCTCGACTTCCCGGCCAGCTTTACCTTTGACCTCTTCGGGCACGAGTTCACCATCTATATGTACGGCATCGTCATGGCCATCGCCTTCCTCGCCGCCGTCTTCTACGCCAGCAAAAAGGCCCCCAGCGTCGGCATCAAGAGCGACGACGTCTTCTCGCTCGTGCTCTGGGTGCTGCCCCTCGCCATCGTCGGCTGCCGCATATACTACGTCATCAGCGAGTGGGACCAGTTCAAGGACAACCTCATCTCCATCCTCTACATCTGGGAGGGCGGCATCGCCATGTACGGCGGCACCATCGCCGGGGCGCTGACCATCATCGTCTGGTCCAAGTGCAAGAAGATACCCTTCGCCGCCACTCTCGACATGGGCGGCAGCGCGCTGATACTCGGCCAGGTTATAGGCCGCTGGGCCAACTTCGTCAACCGCGAGGCCTTCGGCTACCAGACCGACATCTTCTGCCGCATGGGCCTCACCCGCCCGGGGCAGGAGACGGTCTACGTCCACCCGACCTTCCTCTATGAGAGCCTCTGGAACCTCGTGGGCTTCCTCATAATAAACTTCTACTGGTACAAAAAGGACCACCGCAAGTACGACGGGCAGCTCTTCCTCTTCTACGTCCTCTGGTACGGGACGGGCCGCGCCATGGTCGAGGGGCTGCGCACCGACAGCCTCTACATACCCGGCACCAACATCCGCACCAGCCAGCTCGTGGCGGCCTGCAGCGCGGCTGCGGCGCTCGTCATCCTGCTCGTCAACATCAAGCGCCCGCACAAGCCCAGGTATGTCGACGTGCCCGCCGCCCGGGCCGCGGAGAGCGCCGGGCCCGCCCAGGCCGGGGCGCAGGCCGCCGAAGATGCGCAGGACGTCTCCGCCGCGGCGGAACAGACCGGGATAAAAAGCGAAAACGCAGCAAATAACACCAATCAGGAGGAAACTTAACCATGTCTGACTACAGCGATCTTCTCAACTCCCTCAAGAACGCGGCCGGCTCCGCCGCCAACATCGCCCGCGACCTCGCCGGCAACGCCGGTGAAAAGGCCCGCGAGCTGGCCGGGGGCGCCGGCGAAAAGGCCAAGGCCGTCGCCCGCATCGCCAAGCTCAAGCTCGACATCAACAGCGCCGGCGTAGACCGCGACGAGGCCTACACCGAGATCGGCCGCATCTACTTCGAGAGCTCCGACAAGAAGAACCCCGGCGAGCTCTATGTGCGCCTCTTCGACCAGGTCATGCTCGCCAACGCCGCCATCGAACGCGACGAGGCCGAGCTTCGCGAGCTGCGCGCCGCCCTGGGCGAGCCCGCCGAGGACGCCGACTTCTCCGGCGTAGTCGACGAAGCCGAAGCCGCCGCCGAACCCGAAGCCGACATCGAGGTAGAGATAACCGACGAGACCCCCGCGGAGGACAAGAGCGGGGAATAAGCCCCAAAACGCCAACCGGGCGCGGCATAAGGCCGCGCCCGGATTTTTATTTCCCGCCGAAAATCTCCCTCGCCGCCCGCATATACCAGCCGGCGGAGCCGGTGTACCAGCTCCAGCCGGCCTCGCCGTAGCGCTCGCCGTTAGCA
>CALWYR010000123.1 GCA_944385805.1 uncultured Oscillospiraceae bacterium | reverse complement strand
GAACTGGCAGTTGCAGCCGCCCTCAATGCCCAGCGCGCCGATGATGTCCAGCGCCGCCGAGCGCAGCATCTGATACTCCTTGTCAGCCAGCGTGAGCGCGGGCGCGACGACTATGCGGTCGCCCGTGTGTACGCCGACGGGGTCGAAATTCTCCATCGAGCAAATCGTGATGGCCGTTCCGGCGCTGTCTCGCATGACCTCGAACTCTATCTCCTTCCAGCCGAAGATGTAGCGCTCGACCAGCACCTGGTGTATGGGCGAGGCGTCGAGCCCGCGCTGCGCGACGGCCGCGAGCTCGGCCTCGCTGTGGGCCACGCCGCCGCCGCTGCCGCCGAGGGTGAAGGCCGGGCGGATTATGACGGGGTAGCCCACGGCGCGGGCGGCGTTCATGGCCTGCGCGAGGGTATTCGCCGTGCGCGAGGGGATTGTCGGCTGGTGGATTGACGCCATCGCGTCCTTGAAGAGCTGGCGGTCCTCGCTCTTGAGTATGGCGTCTATGTTGGTGCCGATGAGCCTTACGCCGTGGCGCTCGAGGAAGCCGGACCTGTGCAGCTGCATGGAGAGGTTGAGGCCCGTCTGGCCGCCGAGGCCGGCGAGCAGGCTGTCGGGCTTTTCCTTCTCGATTATGCGCTCAACCGTCCGCTCGGTCAGCGGCTCTATATACACCGCCGTGGCCATGTCGGGGTCGGTCATGATGGTGGCGGGGTTGGAGTTTATGAGCACCGTCTCCACGCCCTCGGCCATCAGCGCGCGGCAGGCCTGGGTGCCGGCGTAGTCAAACTCCGCCGCCTGGCCTATCACAATCGGGCCGGAGCCTATCACGAGCACCTTTTTTATCGACGTATCCTTAGGCATTGCGCTCACCTCCCATGAGAGCGATAAAGCGGTCGAAGAGCCCCTCGCTGTCGCGCGGGCCGCCGTGGGCCTCGGGGTGGAACTGCACCGAGAAGGCGTTGAGCGTGGGGTAGTCCACGCCCTCGACCGAGCCGTCGTTGACGTTTACGTACCTCAGCGCGCCGGGCGTGGCGGCAAGTGAGGCGCTCTCGACGGCGTAACCGTGGTTCTGGCTGGTGACGTAGACGCGGCCGGTTTTTAAATCCTTCGCGGGCTGGTTCGCGCCGCGGTGGCCGAACTTCATCTTGGCCGTGCGCGCGCCCTGGGCGAGGGCCATCATCTGGTGGCCGAGGCATATCCCAAAGACGGGTATGCGGCCCATGAGAGCCTTTATCTGCGCTATCTCAAAGACGTTCTCCGCCGGGTCGCCGGGGCCGTTGGAGAGCATGACGCCGTCGTGCCCCGCCGCGAGTACCGCCTCCGCCGGCGTGGAGTGCGGGTAGACGGTGACAGAGCAGCCGCGCTTTATGAGGCAGTCGGCGATGGATTTCTTATAGCCATAGTCCATCAGCGCCACGGAATAGCGCGCGGCCCCGCGGCCGAGGCGGACGGGCTCCGCGGCGCTGGCCGCCGCTACAACGCCGCTCACGGCGTAATTCCGCACGGCCTCCAGCAGCTCCGGCGTGGGCGGCGCGTCGGTGACGGCGGCGTTCATGACGCCGTGTGTGCGGATGAGCTGCGTGATGCGCCGGGTATCGACGCCCTCTATGCCCACCACGCCGTCGCGCGCGAGCAGCTCGCCCACGGTCATGCCGCAGCGGAAGTTGGAGGGCGCGCCGCAATATTCGCGGCAGACTATGGCCGCGGCGTGAACTTTTTCGCTCTCGCAGTCGTCTAAACAAATACCATAGTTGCCGAGCTGGGGGAAGGTGAAGCATATCGCCTGCCCGGCGTAGCTCGGGTCGGTGAGGCTCTCCGCCGCGCCGGTCATGCCGGTGGTGAAGACCAGCTCCGCGACGCGCGTCCCCACGGCGCCGAAGGAGCGCCCGGTTAAGACCGTGCCGTCGGCCAGCAGCAGATAAGCGATGGACATTATAATCAGCACCTTTCTCCGCCGGAAGGGCGGAATGCAAACTATACAGTATAAATATGCGCACAATGCCGCAAACAGGCGCAATGTGACGTATGCTTATACAGATAATATACGCCGAAATCGCACGCAAGTCAAGCCCGATTTGCGCGCCGCGGCGGAGAATTGGCTCTTACGCCGGTTAATAGCGGGGATGAATATATTTCATTGTCATATCCGCCAAGGGGAGCAGGAGGGTGTTGACAAAGCAAGAGTGTTTGTGGTAATGTGGCTGTGTTATTTGAATTAATACAGTTGACGGCGGCGGCTTGCGGCATTATTCCCCAATAACCGAACCTCCCGGCGAAAATACGCCGCCGGGGAAGCGGGAGCCGGGAAGTTGAATATGTTTAACAAATCTTAAACTCTGTTGACTGAGAATTTAAATTTCTGCCTGTATAATCAGACCTGTAAACAGCAAAGGAGGCGACGACATGGATACGATAAACATGATTAACTATGTGCTCATAGCTGTCTTTTTCATCTGCTACGCATACCAGGCCGTCTACATTCTCATACCTTTTATCATAAAGCCGAAGCCGCATAAGGCGGCCGTCATGCACCGCTTCGCCGTGCTCATCTCCGCGCGCAACGAGCAGGCGGTCATCGGCAAGCTCATAGACAGCCTCAAGCGCCAGAGCTATCCCGCGGAGCTCATAAGAGTCTTCGTCTGCGCGGACAACTGCACGGACGACACGGCGGAGATAGCCCGCGCGCACGGCGCGGAGGTCTTCGAGCGCTTCAACCTCCAGCAGGTGGGCAAGGGCTACGCGCTCAACTACCTGCTCGGCCGCATCGACGCCGAGTACCCCGAGCGGCCCTTCGACGCCTACTTCGTCTTCGACGCGGACAACGTGCTCGAGCCGGACTACATCGAGCAGATGAACCGCAGCTATTCCGACGGCTGCGAGATAGTCACAGGCTTTCGCAACACGAAGAACTTCGGCGACAACTGGATAAGCAGCGGCTACGCGCTCTGGTTCATGCGCGAGAGCTCCTGGCTCAACCGCTCGCGAATGCTCGCGGGCACGAGCTGCGCCGTCTCCGGCACGGGCTTCATGTTCTCGCGCAAGGTGCTCGACGAGTGCGGCGGCTGGAACTTCTTCCTGCTCACCGAGGATATCGAGTTCACGATAAACTCCATCACCGCCGGCAGGCGCATCGGCTACTGCGGCGAAGCCGTGCTCTACGACGAGCAGCCCACGAAGCTGGGCCAGTCCTTCCGCCAGCGCAAGCGCTGGACCAAGGGCTACGTCCAGGTCTTCCTGAAGTACGGCGGCGCGATGCTGCGCGGCATCTTCCGCGGCTCCTTCGCCTGCTACGATATGTTCATGAACATACTGCCCGCCGCCGTCGTCACAACCCTCGCCGTCTTCGCCAACATCGGCGGCTTCGCCTACGCTATACTGACGCACCAGAGCGCGGCGGTCGTGCTCGCGAGCGTCTTCGGCCTTTTGAACAGCATGTACCTCACCGTCTTCGCCATCGGCGCGCTGACCATGGTCACCGAGTGGAAGCGCATCTACGCCCCGGCCTGGAAGAAGGTGCTCTACACCTTTACCTTCCCGTTTTTCATGCTGACCTATATCCCATGTACCGTCGCCGGGCTCCTCTCGCGCGACGTGAGCTGGAAGCCGATCGAGCACACCCGCGCCGCCTCCCTCGCCGAGATACGCAGCGGCGCCCAGAGGACCGCGTAAGCGCGGGCGGCCAAAACGCCGGGACAAGGAGTCCCGGCGTTACTTTATCCCGCCGTAGGGAAAACAGGCGAATTATCGCTTTAAAGTGACCAAATAGGCGATAAATAAAATTTTCACGAGATTAACAAAAATTTAGCGTTAAGCTCTTGACAATCGCTGCGCGCGGTGTTATATTAAGCTCGCAGGGCGGGAAGCCGGGAGGAGAGAGGCTCCCCCTGCGGAGAAACGACAACCACACCTGAAGGTGAAGCATAGAGGGCGCGTCCCTCACACGGGCTCAGGCCCCGAAAGGAGAACTATTATGAAGACCATTATCGGCAACGGTATCAACTACGAAGTCACCGGCGAGCGCGAAGAGGAAGCCGCCGCCATGCTGGCCGAGGGCCTCGACGCTGTCAGCAAGCGCCGCAACGCCTATATCGACGACAACGTCGAAGTGGTGCTCAAGAGCGTCCGCGAGTACGGTGTAGACGTAAAGGCCGTCCTCCGCAGATAATCGCCGTCTTATCATACAGGATCCTTCATACAGTAATTCTTACAGCGAAAATCCCGGGCCAGACGCCCGGGATTTTTCTTGTTGTTTATTTGATGATATTCAGGAGATTGATGAAAATAAGACAAATATTGACAATACCGTCTGGCAATGATATGCTTGAATCACGGTAAAAGCACGAGCCCATACACTTGCGGGGCCCGGAAAGGAACCCGCGCGGATATAAAGGACGTGCCCGCCGCCAAAGCCGCTTAATCACATTGAGCACCATACATTTCCCCAAAGGACAAGGCCGCCCGCAAGGGCGGCCTTGTCCCGTATAACGCGGAGGGCGCGGTATGGGCTGGATGAAAGGGCAGAAGGCCGCCTCTCGGCGGCCTTCCTTATGGAATGAGGACAAAATGAAAAAGATGAAACTGTCTCTTGCAGTTATTAATATAACAGTCAGTTGTTACACGAAAAAGCCTGAAAATATTACACAAATGTTAAACGCGGCAAAACTTTTGCCCATTTATTGCCGCTAATTTGGCTGTTTTAGCCGGAAGATATGGGGTAAGTCGAAAAAAGTAATAGTAATTACCACCTTTTGTTCCGGCCTAATTGTTTAGTAAGGCGGTTAAAGTTCCCCGGTAAAGAGGCCGAATAATGTTAAACTAACAACAATGTAGCCCGCAAGCAAGCGGGCGAAGAGGCTTGAAGCCAAATACATAACGAAAAGGAGCTATAACCGCTATGGCAAATCTCGAACTGCTCAAGGGTATGAAAGTCATCGATATGGCCAGCTTCGTGGCCGGCCCCACCTGCGCCAAGATCCTCGCCGAGTACGGCGCGGACGTCATCCGCATTGAAGCCCTCGTCGGTGACGACAAGACCCGCGACCTCGGCAAGAACGCAATGGGCATCAAGAACGGCGACCTTCCTCTGTACGACCTCGTCAACGGCAACAAGAAGCAGCTCGCGCTCGACACCCGCAGGCCCGAAGGCCTTGCCATACTCAAGAAGCTGCTTGAGACTGCCGACGTTTTTGTCTGCCACCTGCGCCAGGCCAACATGCAGCGCCTTGGCCTCGACTGGGAGACCCTGCACAAGGAGTACCCCGGCCTCATCTACGCCAACGTCACCGGCTACGGCAGCAAGGGCCCCTATGCCGACCGCGGCGGCTTTGACTCTGTCGCCTACGTGAGCCGCGCCGGCGTCCACACCGCCGCCGAGCGCGAGGGCACCAAGCCCTACATGCCCTTCGCCGGCCAGGGCGACCTGCCCACCGGCTGCTACCTCGCCATGGGCGTCATGGCCGCCTACATCAACAAGCAGCGTACCGGCCTCGGCGACATGGTCACCGCCAACCTCTACGGCGCCGGCATCTGGGCGGGCGCGTTCCCGATAATCACCGCTCAGGAGCCCTACAACGTCCACTGGCCGAAGGATCCCATGGACACCTTCTCCCCCCTCTACAACATTTATCAGTGCGCCGACGGCCACTGGGTGACCATCTGCGGCAACGGCTGGCCCTGGGAGAAGTTCGTGCACCGCGCCGGCTGGGATGAGTCCTGGTACACCAACTACCCCGGCATGATCGACGCCTACATGAACGGCCGCAAGCTCTCCGAGGAGATGGAGCGCTGGATAGCCACCAAGAACTACGACGAGGTCGACGAGATACTCAGCGACTGCGACATCCCGCACGACGTCTGCCAGAGCTACCGCGAGGTCGCCCAGGATGAGGTCGCCTTCGAGGCCGATCTCATGCAGGAGATCACCTATCCGCGCAGCGGCAGCACCGTCCGCATCCCCCGCTCCCCGATCCACTTCCACGAGGCCGGCCTGCCCGAGACCGTCAGCGGCGGCGTGCCCGGTGAGAACACCATGGAGGTCCTCACCAGCTACGGCTACAGCGAGGAGGAGATCCGCGCTCTCGCCGAGCAGAAGATAGTCGGCCTGGGCGACACCTGGACCCCCGACTACCTGGTTGTCAAGCGCTAAACCCCTAAAACAGCATTAAAAAGAGGACGCGAGAGCGTCCTCTTTTTATTTGCCTAAGAAGGTGGGGCCAGTGCTGCGCGGGCGGCGTTTTTACCGCGCGGTCAGAAGAAGCTGTGCTCGCTGCACCAGGCCTCGGCCTCGCGCAGGACCGCCGGCACGTCCCTGCCGGGCAGGAGCGCGGCGCATTTGCCGCAGCCGGTGCAGGCGGAGGCCGGGGCGGACTCGCGGCGCAAGGTGGCGTAGTAGTTGAGCTCGCTGGAAAAGAGGGGGTTGACCTCCTGCAGGGACTCGTTGTAGAGGCTTATGAGGCGCTCGACGGCTATGCCGGCGGGGCAGTCCACGCCGCGGCCGGAGAGGGGATACTTCATCCCGGCGTCCAGCATGGCGGCGGCGCGGGCGAGCAGGGCGTTTTCGCCCTCGCTGAGGGGCGTGAAGCCGTCGAGACAGCGGATGTTCTGCCGTATCTGCTCCTGATTGGACATGCCGCTGAGGCTCACCAGCACGCCGTCAAGGCTCGCGCCGAAGAGGAGCGACCAGTCTACCGCGCTGCGCTGAGGATTTGCCTCGCGCAGCATGGCCTCGACCGCGGCTGGGAGAACGGCGAGAGTGCCGCCCTTGACGGCCTCCATGACCACAACCTGGCAGCCGTGAGCGCGGATGGTCTCGTAGCAACGGCGCGCCTGCACGCTCGAGTGCTCCCAGTCGAGATAGTTGAGCGCTATCTGCACGAATTCAACCTCCGGGTGCTCGTCCAGCACGCGGTCGAGCAGCTCGGGGGAGTCGTGGAAGGAGAAGCCTATGTGGCGGATGCGGCCCTCGTCCTTCCAGCGCTTCATGCAGTCGAACATGCCGAGCTCTTTTATCACGCCCTCGTAGCGGTCGAGATTGATGTTGTGCAGAAGATAGTTGTCAAAGTATCCCGCGCCGGTCTTGTTAAGGCTCTCGTCGAAGTACTGCTGCACCTGGCTCCGCTCCGTTATCGCGAAGGTGGGCAGCTTGCTGGCGAGGAAATACCTGCCGCGCGGGTAGCGGCTGCTTATCGCGGACTTGACCGCGGCCTCGCTCATGCCGTCATGATAGGCGGCGCTGGTGTCAAAATAAGTGAAGCCCGCGCCGAGGAAGGCGTCCACCATCTCACAAAAGCGCGGGATGTCTATCCTGGACATGTCGCCGTCAATGACTGGCAGGCGCATGAGGCCGAAGCCGAGCTTCTTCATACGGATCCCTCCCAATAGTATTTGACTACATTGTAGCGCGCCCGGGCTTGACAGGGAATTACCTGCTGTTATATAATGCGTTAATTCAAAGTAAATGCGAAGGGAGGAGGGGGACGCCGTGCTTGACCGCAGCTGGAAGACCTTTATCGCCGTTGCGCAGACGCGCTCGCTTTCGCGCGCGGCGGAGCGGCTATTTTTGACCCCGGCGGCAGTGATGAAGCAGATGAACGCGCTCGAGGAGCGGCTGGGGCTGCGGCTGCTGGAGCGAAGCAACCGCGGCGTGAAGCTGACCGAGGCGGGCGAATACCTGCTGGGGGAGGCCCTGCGCCTCTCCTCGCGCGCGGACGGCGCGCTGGAGCGGGCCCGGGAGCTGGCGCGGCGCGGGGCGCGCACCGTGCGCGTTGGCTCGTCCTTCCTCAACCCGGCGCAGAAGCTGGTCGACCTATGGAGCCGCGTGGGAACGGCGGACATCGGCGTGCGCATCGTGCCCTACAGCGACGAGCGCGGGCAGATACTTGACGTCGTCGCCTCTCTGGGGGGGGTGCTCGCTTTCCTTTCCGGCGGCTCTGGCGCGCTGCTGATGCTCGTGCAGGCGGGCTTCCTGGAGCTGGGGCGGCTGGCGCTGTGCGTGGCC
>CALWYR010000122.1 GCA_944385805.1 uncultured Oscillospiraceae bacterium | reverse complement strand
GTCTTTTCATCATGGTAATCCTCCGATGGAGCTTATTCAACTTTACATAATAGCACAAGCCTGTGAATATTTCAAGTCTCCCGGCTTTACTTTTTGAGCTCCGGTATGTCTATCCAGGCCGGGTCGTCGGGCTCGTGAATGAGCTCCCAGAGGTCGCCGGCGTTGTTGAGGCTGCCGATGACGTCGAGCGGCTGCTTTACATAGCGCGCGTGGCCGGTGGCGGCGACGGAGCCGTCGGGGAGGATGATCTCGCCCTCGCCGTCGAAGATGAGGCGGGTGTTGCGGGTGATGCGGCCCGTGACTATGAGCGGTGTCCCGTAGGGCACGGGCTTGCGGTAGCGTATGTTGATGTCGCCGGTGACGCCCCAGGTGTCGGGCTCGGCGATGTTGATGGCGCGGCCCATGGTCTCGTCGAGCATGGCGCAGATGACGCCGCCGTGGACGCGGCCGGGGTAGCTCTGGTGCCTGAAATCGCAGTTGAAGAGGCCCGCGAGCGTGCCGTCCTCCAGCTCATAGAAGCGCCCGTGCAGGCCCCAGGGGTTGTTGACGCCGCAGACAAAGCAGTTGCCGCCGTTGTTGTGCTTCCTTATTACCTTCTTGACCAATTATTGCACCTTCCAGTTTTGCAGAAAATGATGAAAGTTTTGTATAAACTTTTTCAAAAGTTCGCGGGTTCCGGGGGCAGAGCCCCCGGCCGCGGGCCGCGGGCCACGAAATGCCCCTCATGACAAAAAAGATCAGAAAGGGGTTTGGGGGAACCCTGTCAAGTGGTTCCCCCAATATAATTCCTCACAGCCCAAATATGGCGAGCGCGCCGGCCCACGCGTCGCGGGCGGCGGTTATCACCTTGGCGAGGTCGTAGTTCGCGAACACGGTGTCCGCTATGCGCACGAGGTCGGCGTCCATCACCAGCGCGAGCGCGAACAGTATCGCGCCCAGCGCCAGCGCCAGCAGCGCCACGGTGCGCACTATGCTCCAGGCTCTCTTCATTTGCGCACCTCCCCACGGCACCAGGCGCCGGCGGCGGCAAACAGCCGGCTGTAAAGTCCCACCACGCAGCTGAGGAAGAACCACAGCGCGAGGAACACCAGCATGAGGCCAAGGGCCGCGACAACAAGGCCGAAGCCCACGCAGAGCATTATGTCCGCCGCCACGCTCATGCCAAGGAAGGCGAAGGAAATCGCCACCCCGCCCACATAGCACAGCGCCGCGCCCACTGCCAGGAAGGCCAGGCTCAGCACTATCAGCAGCACAGCGACGGGTATGCCGGCCACGATGAAGAGGAGAGCGGAGAGGAATACCCTCCCGCCGCGCAGCGGCGCGCGCTGCGGCTCCGGCTCGTATACTATCGGCCCGGGGCCGTCCGGCTCCCGCTCCGCGTAATCCTCAGCGTACTCCGGCTCCTGTTCCGCGTAATCCGCGGCGTATTCCGGCTCGCTTTCCGTCTCGCCGTCCGGCTCCAGCTCCGGCCCGGAGCCGGCGGCTTCCGGCCCGGCCTCAGCCGCGCCGGCGAAGACCTCCACCTCCGCGCCCTCTATAACCACGGTCTCCGCGGCGGGCGCTTCCGCCTCCGCGGCGGCTTCAGCCTCGGGCGCGGGCTCCTCCTCCGGTTCGGGTTCCGCCTCAGTCCCGGGCTCAGCCCCGGCCTCGGGTCCGGCGTCCTCCGCGGGCGCGGGCCCGTCCGCCTCGGCGGCGGGCGCAGGCTCCGCGTCTCCGGCGGGCTCGGCCCCTCCGGCGGGAGCGGGCTCGTTCTCGGGCGCGGGCTCATCCTCAGGCTCGGCCGCGGCCTCGGGCTCTGTTTCCGGCTCCGGCTCGGGCTCGGGTTCAGGCTCTGATTCCAGTTCGGGTTCCGGTTCGGGTTCCGGTTCGGGTTCCGGCTCCGGTTCGGGTTCCGGCTCCGGTTCGGGGACATAGCTGTAGTCCTCCTCCGGCTCATAGTCCTCCTCCGGCTCCTCGGGCGGCGTGTAGCCGCGCAGCACCGTGACGGCGGCGAAGGTCGGGCTGCCGAGGGCGGCGATCACGGCGCTGTCGTCGTTCGCCTCGTCAAAGCGGGCGTTGACGCCGCGCAGCACGGCCTCGCGGTCGGCGCGCGCCATGCCGGAAAGCAGCTTGCCCAGCTCGGCGACGTATCTCTGTCTGTCTATGGTCGGTCACCTCCGAAAGTGACGTTTGTCGTATCATCTGCGCCTGGGCGCTGTGAGATATTATAATGTAGTATGCCCGCCCAGGTCAAGGCGCTAAATGTTAATAAATGCGCGGAGGGCAAAAAAGCGGCGCAAACCCCCGGCCGGAGATAAAATTTGGCGCCGCGCGGCTTGACAAAGCAGGGATGGTTTAATAAAATAAGGATTCAGCGACACGGTTCATATACGAAAGGGAGCTAAAATAATGGCCAAAGACAAGAAAGTCGAGAGCATAACCGATATGGAACAGGACTTCGCCCAGTGGTTCACCGACGTGTGCACCAAGGCGGAGCTTGTCGACTACTCCGGCGTAAAGGGCCTCTTCATCCTGCGGCCCTACGGCTACGCCATCTGGGAGAACATCCAGTCCTACCTCGACAAGCACTTCAAGGAGACCGGGCACTCCAACGTCTCCATGCCCATGCTTATACCCGAGAGCCTGCTGCAGAAGGAGAAGGACCACGTCGAGGGCTTCGCGCCCGAGTGCGCCTGGGTCACCATGGGCGGCAGCGAGGAGCTGCCCGAGCGGCTCTGCATCCGCCCCACGAGCGAGACCCTCTTCTGCGAGCACTGGAGCCACATCGTCCACTCCTGGCGCGACCTGCCCTGCCTCTACAACCAGTGGTGCAGCGTGCTGCGCTGGGAGAAGACCACCCGCCCCTTCCTGCGCGGGCGCGAGTTCCTCTGGCAGGAGGGCCACACGATACACGCCACCGCCGAGGAGGCCATAGCGGAGACGAAGCAGATGCTCGAGATATACGCCGACACCTGCGAGAACCTGCTCGCCATGCCCGTGCTGCGCGGCGTCAAGACCGACAAGGAGAAGTTCGCCGGCGCCGAGGACACCTACACCGTCGAGTGCATGATGCACGACCGCAAGGCGCTGCAGTCCGGCACCAGCCACTACTTCGGCGACGGCTTCGCCAAGGCCTTCGGCATCGCCTTCTCGGATAAGGAGAACAAGCTGCAGGCCCCCTTTGAGACCAGCTGGGGCATGTCCACGCGCGTCATCGGCGGCCTCATCATGACCCACGGCGACAATAACGGCCTCGTCCTGCCGCCGCGCGTCGCTCCGATACAGGTGATAGTCCTGCCCATAGCGGCGCACAAGCCCGGCGTCACCGAGGCCGCGGAGGCCCTGGTGGAGCGCCTCAAGGCCGCCGGAGTGCGCGTAAAGGGCGACTTTTCCGACAACTCCCCCGGCTGGAAGTTCGCCGAGTGGGAGATGAAGGGCGTGCCCCTGCGCC
The DNA here is from genome assembly GCA_944385805.1 of uncultured Oscillospiraceae bacterium. Lineage (GTDB taxonomy): Bacteria > Bacillota > Clostridia > Oscillospirales > Oscillospiraceae > Scatomorpha. The sequence continues at coordinate 23,762 of CALWYR010000122.1, read as the reverse complement.
TCGAGCTCGGCCCGCGCGACATCGAGGGCGGCGTCTGCGTCGCCGCGCGCCGCGACAGCGGCGAGAAGGTCACGCTGCCGCTCGAGAGCATCGAGGAGAGCGTCCCCGCCCTGCTGGAGGACGTCCAGCGCGGCCTCTTTGAAAAGGCCAAGCGCAACCTCGACGAGCACACCTACGCCGCCTCGACCGTCGACGAGGTGCGCGACGTCATCGAAAACCGCGGCGGCGGCTTCGTCAAGACCATGTGGTGCGGCGACGAGGCCTGCGAGCTCAAGATGAAGGAGCTCGCAGGGGTCACCAGCCGCTGCATCCCCTTCGAGCAGGAGCGCCTTGGCGACGTCTGCCCCGTCTGCGGCAGGCCCGCGAAGAAAATGATAGTCTGGGGCGTCGCGTACTGAGTTTTCGCCGTGATATTGCGGTAATTCACTAGCCTTTAAACTGAGGGACGCATTCTTTTGCCTTGTCAAAAGAATGCGTCCCTCATCGCATAAGCCCCGGATCACTTCTCACCGGGCTTGAAAACAAGCGCCGCGGCCACGCCGCAGAGTATGGCCGCGGCAACGCCTCCGGCGGAGGCCGTGAGCGGGCCGGTGAAGGCCCCGAGCACGCCCCGGGCGGCCACGGCCTCGCGCACGCCCTTGGCTATGGTGTGGCCGAAGCCGGTCAGCGGCACGGCGGCCCCCGCGCCCGCCCAGTCGGCGAGCGGGCCGTAGAGGCCCAGCGCGCTGAGGGCGACGCCCAGCACCACGCAGCCGGTCAGTATGCGCGCGGGCGTGAGCGCGGTGCGGTCTATGAGCAGCTGGCCGAGCGCGCAGATAGCGCCGCCCACGGCGAAGGCCTTCGCGCAGTCGATTATGAGCTCCATCACTCCGCCTCCATTTCGAGCGCCACGGCGTGGCAAATCCCGGGTATGCTCTCGCCCTGCTGGCTGGTGGTGGGGCTCATGAGCGCGCCGGTGGCGGCAAAGAGCACCCGCCGCCAGGCCCCGGAGCGCATATTGTCGAGCACATATCCCGCGAGCACGCTGGCCGAGCAGCCGCAGCCGCTGCCGCCGGAGCGCGCGCCCTGCCGTCCGGCGTCATAGATGAGCGCGCCGCAGTCGCAGTGGCGCGAGCCGAGGCCGATGCCGTCCAGCCCAAGCAGCTCGCGCAGCAGCGCCGAGCCGCGGATGCCGAGGTCGCCGGTTATGACGGCGTCGTAGTAGTCCGCGCCGCGGCCCGTGGCGGCGAAGTGCCGTTCGAGCGTGTCGCAGGCGGCGGGGGCCATGGCCGCGCCCATGTCGGCGGCGTCGGTGACGCCGAGGTCTACTATTCGCCCGGTGGTCACGCGCGTCAGGTATGGCGGCGGGCCGTCGAGCGCGAGTATCAGCGCGCCCGCGCCGGTGACCGTCCGCTGGCTGGTCGGCGTCCTCAGCGCGCCGTATTCGAGCGGGTAGCGGAACTGCCGCTCCGCCGAACAGAAGTGCGAGCTCGTGAGGGCTGCAACTTTTTCCCCCGCGCCCCCGTCTATAAGGATAGCGGCGAGGCCCAGCGCCTCGGCCATGGTCGAGCAGGCCCCGTACAGCCCCAGATAGGGCGCGCCGCTCTCGCGCAGGGCGTAGGCCGAACCGGCGCACTGGTTGAGAAGGTCGCCCGAGAGGATGTAGTCGAGCCCGCCCGGCGACAGCCCCGCCTTGTCGCAGGCGAGGGCGAAGCACTTTTTCAAAAGCGCGCTCTCGGCCCGCTCCCAGCTCCTTTCGCCGAAGCGCGCGTCGGCGCAGATATGGTCAAAGCTGCGCTTCAGCGGCCCCTCGCCTTCCTTTTTGCCCACGGCGCTCGCCGAGGCCGCCACGCCCACGCGCTTCTCCATGGCCAGCGTCGCGCCGCCCAGCGCTCTCGCGCACATACTTCTCACCTCCGGGTCCAGTTTGCGCCAAAGCGCGAAAAAATATGCCCCGCAACAAAAATCTGCAAGATTTTTGATGACAATTTGACTTTGATTTGCTACAATACTTTTCACGGACAGCCTAAGGAGTGAAGGACTATGAACGAGCCGACACTGGTAATACTCGCCGCCGGCCTCAGCAGCCGCTACGGCAGCCCCAAGCAAATAGAGCAGGTTGGCCCCGGCGGGGAATTCCTCATAGACTACTCGGTGTATGACGCCGTGCGCGCCGGGTTCAAGCGCGTCGTCTTCCTGATCGCGCCCGACATGCGCGCTGATTTTGAGGACGCTATCGGCGCGCGCGTGCGCGGGCATATAGAGACGGCCTACGCCTATCAGAGCCTCGACCGCCTTCTGCCGGAGGGCTTCGGCGTACCCGCCGGGCGCGTCAAGCCCTGGGGCACGGCCCACGCGCTGCTCTGCTGCCGCGAGGCGGTCGACGGGCCCTTCGCCATGATAAACGCCGACGACTTCTACGGCGCCGGCGCCTACGCCGCCATGTACGGCTGGCTGCGCAATGTCGACACTCAGGCGCGGCCGATGCGCTTTTCCATGGTCGGCTACCGCCTGGGCAACACGGTGACGGAGGCGGGCCGGGTCTGCCGCGGCGTCTGCCGCGCCAGCGGCGCGCGGCTGGAGGCCATCCGGGAGCTCACCTACGTGGTCAAGACGCCCGCCGGCCCGGCCTGCAGCACGGACGGCGGCGCGACGCTGTCGCCGCTCGCGGCCGATACCACCGTCAGCATGAACTTCTGGGGCTTCACCCCCGCCCTCTTTGACGAGATCGAGCGCCGCTTCCCCGACTTCCTCGCCCACGGCCTCGACGAGAACCCTCAGGCCGAGATGCTGGTGCCTAACCTCGTGGGCAGGCTGCTGAACGAGGGGCTCTGCACCGTGGACATCATGCCCAGCGAGGATGTCTGGCACGGCATGACCTATCGCGAGGACAAGGCCGAGGTCGTCGCCGCGATCCGCGCGCTTATAGACGCGGGCGAGTACCCCGAGTATCTGTGGAAATAAGCAAGATGGTCACAAAAATCCCGCCGGCTCTCGCGAACCGGCGGGATTTTTATCTTGTTTTGTTCTCAGGTGAAGAGGCTGACTATCTTGTCCCAGAGCTCGGCGAAGAAGCCCTTGTCCGCCTCGGCGGGCGGCTCGGGCTCGTCGGCCTCCGGCGCCGCGATGCCCTCGGTGGAGAGCACGAACTGCACCGCCGCCGTGTCGGAGTTGTCGTCGGAGAGGAAGCTCACAAGGCCGCTCTCCTCCTCGCCTTCCCCGTCCTCGTCCTCGCCCGTGCCGAGGAACTCGTCAATCATATCGGGTATGGCCTGGGTCTCGTTGTTGAGGGTGTACATGCCCGAGGTGTAGCTGTCCATGCCCTCGCTGAGCGCGCCGACGCCCTCGGTGTAGGCCTTCAGCCCCTCGTTGAACTGCCCGTAGTTGTCGGCCAGCTCGGCCATGCCGCTCTGCAGCTCGGTGATGCCCGAGGTGTCCATGTCAGTCATGCCCTCAAGCCCGGAGGAAATCTGGATAGCCATCTGCATGAGGCCGTCGACAGCTAAATCCAAACCGGCAGCAGCTTCTTCGAGCTTGCCTGTAAGCGTCGTGTAGGTGCCGATTATTGCTTGTATTGCCGTCATCGGATCCGTCGGCTGCTGCGCTCCGCCTTCATTTCCCGTAGCTGAGCTTCCCTCTGTCTCAACAGGCGGAGTTTCAGCGGGTGTCGTAACCGGGTCTGTTTCTGTGACCGGCGTATCAGTAACTTCCGGAGTTTCAGATGTTGCTGGCGGCGTTTCAGTCTTGCCAAGTTGATCTCTTAGTGCCGCATTTTCTTCGTTTAATTCTTGAACCTGAGCTGTAAGCGCAGCTACTTGCTGCGTCAGACTAGAAAGCAATGTCTTAAGTCCTTCAGTAGCTTGAGTGTAGCCTCCAGCAAGCGACCTCAATCCGTCGGCAGCTTCGCTTATACCCGCCGCTATCTGCGTCAGATACGCCGGCAGCTCGGCGAGCTGGTCGAGGCCGCCGGTCATCTCGCTCAGGTCGAAGTCCTGCAGGCCGTCGGCTATCTGTACGAGGGCGGACTCTATCTGGTCGCTGGCCTCGGTGAGGGTGGAGCTGTTGTCCGCGAGCTCGCCCGCGCCGGAGTTTATCTGGCCCGCCGCGCCGGTGAGCTGGCTGATGGCGCCGCTGAGCTGCTTGATGCCGCTGGTGACGGTGTCGAGCTCGCCCATGCCGCCCATCATGCTGTCCATGCTGTACGGCACGCCCGCTATCGTGAAGCCGCCCATGCTGAAGTCCTTGACGTTGGCGCTGAAGCCCACGTCGCCTTCGCCGCCGGGCAGGACGACAAAGGTGATGGTCTTGTCGCTGCCCGCGCTGGCGACGGTGCCGTTGCGCGTCTCTATGTCCTCGCAGAGCGAGCTGTCGAGCGTGACGGAAATCTGCAGCATATAGTTGTCGGCGAAGTACTGGTCAAAGCCGCTGTTGACGGAGGTCTTGATGTCCACCTCCAGCTCGCCGCTCTGCCCGGCGAGGTCGTCGGGGTCGACCTCCTCGCCGTCGAGGCTGTAGGTTATGCGGATGTCCCAGGGCATGACCGCCTTGCGCAGCGTGCCCTGATAGTAATAGCGGCCCGGCTCGCTGACATCGAGCCTGACGGTGCCGTTCCCGTACTCGATGGGGCTGGTGTCGGTGAGGTTCTCCACCTCGGTATACGCGCCGTGGTGGACGAGCTCGCCGGCCTCGTCGGCGGTGAGCGCCACGACGGCGTAGGCGCTGCGCGCCCTGCCCCGGTTGTCGAGGCGGCCGTAGATGACCTCCTCCGCGCCCTCGTGGGCGGGTGTCTCCTCCGCCGCCGGGCTCTCGCTCGGCGCGGCGGACTCGGCCGGAGCCTCGCCGGAGGCGAAGGCGAAGGTGCCGAGCAGCAGGGCCAGGCAGAGGACTATCGCCATAAATGCGGAAAGTTTGCGTCTCATTGGGTATTTACCTCCTTGTCGGGGCTTTTGAGGAATCCGGCCCTGTGCGTGAGCCGGGCCGTAAGCGGGTCGAAAATCATCAGCAGCGCCGGCAGCGCCAGCACCACCATCGCCATGCTCAGCAGCGTGCCGCGCGCGAGCAGGATGCCCAGCTCGGCCACAACCTCCAGCGAGCTCTCGAGCCCGAGGCAGAGGCCGGCCGTGGTGAGGATAAGGCCGCTCGTGAGCACGCTCTCAAAGTTGGTGGAGAGCGTATTCTGCACCGCGAGCCGCTTTCCCATGGTGCGGCGGTTCGCCATGTAGCCGTTGGTCATGAGTATCGCGTAGTCTATCGTCGCGCCGAGCTGCACCGTGTTGATGACGAGGTAGCCGATATAGACCAGCGGCGTGTCCGAGAAGTACGGCACCGAGAGGTTGATCCATATCGCCGACTCGATGACGAAGATGAGTATGAAGGGCAGCGTCAGGCTCTTGAAGGTCACCAGCAGCGTGAGGAAGATGAAGCCTATCGCTATCCAGTTGACGAGCGTGGAGTCCGCCGTGACCACGTCGCGCATGTCGTAGAGGTTGGCGCTCTGGCCGCAGACCCAGCTCTCGGAGTAGTACTTCCGCGCCGCGGCGCGCACCTGCTCGACGACGGCGAAGGCCTCGTCGCCCTCCTCGGCGGTGTCCGTGTAGAGGATAATCCGCGCGTAGTCGTCGGAGTAGAACTGCGAGACGATGCTCTCGTCGAGGAAGCCCTCCGGCACCGCGCCGACCGTGCCCGCGTAGCTGAGTACGCTGGTGACGTGGTTTATGTCCGCGAGCTCCGAGGCGAGCTGCGCCTCCGCGCCCGGGTTGCCGCGCGGGACGAGGATGACGAGGTTGTTGCTGACGCCGAAGGTCTCGTTTATGAGCTCGGTGTCGCGGCCGTAGTCCGTGCGCGGGTCGGGCTCGCCGTTGCCGTAGAGGAAGTCGGCGCGGGTCTGAGCGAGGTAGCAGGGCACGACCATCAGCAGCACCAGTATCAGCGCGGGGATGCGCACGGCCACAAAGACCTTGCCCAGCCGCTTGCCGGGGTGGATTATCGGCTTGTGAGTGCTCTTGTCCAGCCACTTGACGCAGGCGAGCGAGAGCGCCGGCAGGAAGACCATGACGGATATATAGCTGAGTATAATGCCCTTGACCAGGTTGATGCCGAGGTCGGCGCCTATGCCGAAGCGCATGAACATCAGCGCCATGAAGCCGAAGAGCGTGGTCGCCGCGCTGGCCGCGATGGAGGAGAAGCTCTCCTTTATCGCCAGGCGCATGGCCTCCTCGCTGGTGGGCACCTCCTCGCGGTGGCGGCTGAAGCTGTTGAGCAGGAATATGGCGTAGTCGAGCGAGACGGCCAGCTGCATGATGGGGCTGACGCTCTGGGTGACGAAGCTAATCTCGCCGGAAAAGACGTTGGTGCCCATGTTGATGATGACCGCCACGCCTATCGCGCTGAGGAAGAGGAAGGGGCTTATCCAGCTCGTGGTCGTCACCAGCAGGATTACAATCGCCAGCGGCACCATGATGAGCAGTATGCCCACGACCTCGCTGACGACAAGGTTCTGCATACTGGCCGTGTTGGCCGCGTTGCCGCCGATGGCGGCCTTGTTGTCGGTCAGCTCATATATGCCGGCCACGGCCCGGCTCTCCATGCCCTCGTCTATGGTGACGTCGTACATGGCCGTGCCGTCGCGCCAGTACTGCTCCACGGTGGCCTCGTCCATGACCTCGACGGGCGTCGAGAGATCCTGCACGTCGTCGAGCCACATGACGCCCGAGACGCCCTCCACAGCCGCAATATCGCGCTTTAGCGCCGCGGCCTCGGTCAGCGTGAGATCCGGCACCATAACGCGGGTGTTGGGGACGCCGGAGCCGAACTCGTCGTACATGAGGTCCAGCGCGATCGTGCTCTCCGAATCCGCGGGCAGATAGTCGGTGAGGTCAAAGTTGACCCGAACGCCGGCGATGAGCACCGCCGAAATGAGCATAGCCGCAAGGAAAACGGCAATCACGACCTTTTTATGGCGCGTGATCGCCCTTGTCAATTTATCCATAGGCAGCCCTCCAACCGCAGATATAATCAACGCAGTGTTGACTTACTTTCAGTTTTATAGTATACTTTCAAACCGAAAAAGAGGCAACAGGCAGTTTGGAGCTTTTTGAAATTTTTTAAACGTTTTTCCGCAAAGCGTTGGGCAGATAACAGAAAGTTCACGTATCTGTAACAAGGAGGCAGCCATGCCCGGAAAGAAGCAGGACGCCCGCGTCCGTTACACCCAGATGATGGTCAAGCAGAGTCTCATAGAGCTGCTGCGAACAAAGCCCGTTGCCAAGATAACGGTGACGGAGATCTGCGAGCGCGCCGGCATCAACCGCGCGACCTTCTACGCGCACTACTCCGACCCCATGGACCTGCTGCACAGCGTGGAAAACGAGATTATCGAGGGCATCACCAGCCGCGTCGTGCCCGCGCTCTCGTCCACCGGCGGCGACCTGCGCGACGCGCTTATCGGCATATTCGAGTACGTGCGCCTCAACGCCGACACCTGCCGGGTGCTGCTCTCCGACTCGGGCGACACCGGTTTCCAGAGCCAGATAGTGCGCGTGATGGAGCAGCAGTACATCGAGTACTGGCGCGCCGCCAGCCCCGGCAGCGCCGCCGACGCCGAATATGTCTACACCTTCATCGCCCTCGGCAGCGTGGGCGTGATACGCCGCTGGCTCAACGAGGGTATGCTCAAGCCCTGCGCCGAGCTGGCCGAGCTGATACTGAAGCTCTCCGCCGCCGGCATGATGACGGAATAGCCCGCTAAAAAACGCGAGCCCGGGTTTAAGCCCGGGCTTTTGCGGTTATACTGCCCGCAGAACACTTTTGCGAGGTACATAGCCGTGAAGAACCGCTTTAAAATCTGGGAATCCGCTCTGCTTCTGGCGCTCAGCGCCGCGCTGCTGGCCGGGGTCTGGGCCTCGGCGGCGGGCGGGCGCGTGAGCTCGCAGCTGGTGCGGCTGCACGTTATAGCCCACTCCGACGCGCCCGAGGAGCAGGCCGTCAAGCTCGAAGTGCGCGACAGCGTGCTCGCCTATCTCGAGCCGCGGCTCGCCGGGGCGGAGGACGCCGCCGCGGCAGGCGGGATAATCGCCGCGAGCATTGACGGCATAGCGGCCGCCGCGCGCTCCGCCGCCGGGGGACGCGCCGTGCGCGTGGAGCTCGGCGAGGAGTACTACCCCACGCGCGAGTACGAGAGCTTTTCCCTGCCCGCCGGGCGATACCAATCCCTGCGCGTGACGCTCGGCGACGGGGCCGGGCGCAACTGGTGGTGCGTGGTCTTCCCGCCGCTCTGCCTGACGGCGGCGGAGAGCGAGGCCGCCTTCAGCGGGCTCGACGCGGCCACGCGCGGCATAATCACCGGCGGCGACGGCGATGTCGTGATAAAGTTCAGGCTGCTCGAGCTCTGGGGCGAGCTGCGCCGGGCGCTCGGCCTGTGATTTTCATACCGGGCAAAAGCAGCCCGCCCCGGGACATTTCCCGGGGCGGGCTGCCGGCGCGGAAAGCCGCGGCCGGGCGGCTCGCGCCGCCGGGCCGCGGCCCGGTTCAGCAATGGTTAATCAGGGGTAGTAGATGATGGCGGTGTCGATGCGCTGGAAGTCGTTGTCGGAGATGATCCAGAGTTCGTCCACCGGGTCCTGCGTGACCTGCACCACCATCTCCTCGGGGTCGAGGTAGCCCACGCTCGCGAGCTTGTCGTAGCAGGCGTCGATGAAGGCCTGGGCCCAGGCGGCGTCGTACACGGCGTAGCCCTCCTCGGTGGCGAGCTGCTCGTCGGTAAACTGCGAGTTGACCGAGTCGACGATGGCGTCGCTCTCGTCAATGACCCGCTGCATGACGTCGATGGGGTAGACGGTCAGCTTGACGCCGTAGGTGCTGTCGTCCATCTTGCTGGCCTCGCCGACCTCGAATTTGGAGTGGGAGTAAACCTCCTTATACATCTCCACGATGTCGGCCCTTATCTCGTCGGTGAGGTTCTCGATGTTGAAGTACTGCGCGAAGTACTCCGCCTCGACGTTCAGGCCGTCGAGGTAAATCTGCTCGACCTCGGCCTCGGTGGCGTCCACCAGCTCGAGGTAGGATTCGCCGTACTCCCCGAGGTAGACCGCGTCCAGATTGCCCTGGACCAGGGCTTTGACGCTGTCCTCCATATAGGTGCTACATCCGGCGAGCGAGAGGGCGAGGACGAGGGCAAGGGCTAGGGCAAGGGCGCGTTTGGCTTTTTTCATGGTCAAGTCTCCTTTTCCCTGGATTGGCGGAATATTTATCTGTTACTCAGGCCGGAGCGGCGCACCGCCCGGATGAGCAGCATACTTGCGATGCCGGTGAAGACGCCGGTTACCACGCCGCTGGCGGCGAGGATGAACATGTAGTACATTATCCCGGGCGTCCCGGTGACGAAGAGCGCCACCAGCAGCTGGCCGAGGTTGTGAGCCAGCGCGGCGAAGACGCTGACAACCCAGAGCAGCTTTTCCGGAAACAGCCCCACGAGCGCGGCCATGACGATATAGGCGAAAACCCCGCCGGCCACGGAGAACATGAAGCCGGAGAAGCCGCCGGAGAAGACGCTGCCCAGCACCAGCCGCACGGCGAGCACGGCGAGCGCCTCGCGCCGGCCCAGCACGACCATGGACACCAGCGTCACTATGTTGGCGAGGCCCAGCTTCACGCCCGGGATGGGCACCACGGGCGGGATCTGGCTCTCGGCCACGAATATTGTCAGCGCCACCGCCGCCAGGGCCGCGGTGAGCGCGATGCGTCTTGCCGGTTTCATGCCTCATCCTCCGAGATAATGTCTATGACCAGCTCGTGCGGCACGCAGGCTATGGGCACCAGCCCGCCGGAGATGGCGCCCTGGCGCACGCAGACCTGGTCGGGGCAGTCGGCGCTGACCACGGCGATGCTGCCGTGCTCAACGCGCACGCGGTTGGTGCCGAGCTCGGTGGTGATGTCGAACTCACGCGGCGTGACCACGGTACTGAGATCGATCTCCTCTATGATTTCCCCGTGCAGCCAGATGCGCGCGGTGACCGTGCCCGCGCCGCCCAGGCTGCGCACGAGAAGGAACGCGCCCAGCCCCAGCAGGAAAACGCATGAGAACAATATTACCCAGAATTTCGTCTTGTGTACCATAAGCCCATTTTAGTTTAACGCGCCGCAGTTGTCAACCACGAGCGGTGATGTTATAATGATAGCTCCGAATGGAGGTGCCTTATGCCTGAGCTTCCGGATCTCTCTGGATATACGGATTACATAGTTACCGGCGCGAAATACCTGCTGCCGCTGCTGGCGCTGTGGGTGCTGGCGCGCTGCCTGCGCAGCATGCTGCGCGAGCGCTACGAGCCCGAGACCTGGGCCTATCTCGTCGACCTCAACGGCGAGCGCCACCCGGTCTGGCACTGGGAGTGCATCGTGGGCCGCTCCGGCAGCTGCGACGTGGTGCTCTCCGCGCCCAGCGTCTCGCGCGTACACGCGTCCCTGCAGCGCGACGGCGGCGGCTACTGGACGGTCAGCGACCTGCGCAGCAAGGGCGGGACCTTTGTCAACGGCGGCGAGGCCGGCCTGCTCTGTCCCGTGCGCGACGGGGACGTGCTGGACTTCGCCGGCGAGGAGCTGGTCTTCCAGGAGGTCACCCGCGCCGAGCGCGAGTGGCTCGAGCGCCGGCGCACTGCGCCGGGCCGCTTTGTGGGCCCGGGCGTGACGCTGCTCATCCTGACGCTCTTCCAGGCCTTTCTCACGCTGGAGTTCACCGTCACGGCGCAGGAGCAGTACCTCTTCCAGATTTGCCTAGCCTTCCTCGCGCTCATCGTGCTCGAGTGGTTCTGCTACCTCGTAATGCGCAGCGTGCGCCGCACGGGCTTCGAGCCGGAGACGATAGCCTTCTTCCTCAGCACGCTGGGCACGGCCGTGGCGGCCTCGAGCACGCCGGACGACATGTTCCGCCAGGTGCTCTTCCTCGTGCTGGGCGTGGCGCTCTTCTTCTTCCTCGGCTGGTGGCTGCGGGATTTGCGCCGCGTGAAGGCCGTGCGCTGGCTGGCCGCGCTGGGGGCCATGGGCTTCCTCGCCGTCACCGTCGTGCTCGGCGAGGTGCGCGGCGGCTCCGGCAGCTGGCTGCGCTTCGGCTCCTTCACCATCCAGCCCAGCGAGCTCGTCAAGGTGCTCTACATCTACACCGGCGCGGCCACGCTCGACCGGCTTTTCGCCCGGCGCAACCTCTTTGTCTTCATCGTCTTCTCGGCCATATGCGTCTGCGCGCTGGCGCTGATGGGCGACTTCGGCACGGCACTGGTCTTCTTCGCCACCTTCCTCGTGATAGCCTTCATGCGCTCCGGCTCCTTCGCCACCGTCTTCCTCGCCGTGGGCGGCGCGGCGATGGCCGGCTTCCTGGTGCTGAGCGTCAAGCCCTACGTGGCCCAGCGCTTCATGACCTGGGGCCACGCCTGGGAGGACGTCTGGGACAGCGGCTACCAGCAGACCCACGCCATGAGCGCCGCCGCCCAGGGCGGGCTCTTCGGCCGCGGCGCGGGCGAGGGCGGCCTCGTCAACATCACCGCCGCGGACACGGACATGGTCTTCGCCGTGCTCAGCGAGGAGCTGGGCCTCATCATCGCCGCGCTGGCCATGTTCGCCGTCATCGCCCTCGCGCTCTTCACCGTGCGCAACGCGGCGCGGGGCCGCTCCACCTTCTACGTCATCGCCGGCTGCGCCGCGGTCAGCATGATGATGGTGCAGATGGGCCTCAACATCTTCGGCTCGCTGGACATCCTGCCCTTCACCGGCGTGACCTTCCCCTTTGTCAGCAAGGGCGGCACCTCGATGATAGCCTGCTGGATGCTTCTCGCCTATATAAAGGCCACGGACACGCGGCGCGACGCGAGCTTCGTCGTCAGCCGAGACCCCAAGACGCCCGAGGACGCCTACGACGAGGCCGATTATGAGCCCGGCGAGGACGCCGGCGAGCCCGGAAAGGAGGGCGGCGCATGAAAAAAGTAAAACGCCGCGCCAACGCCGCGCTGCTGCTGGCCCTGCTGCTTGTGGCGGGCCTTGCCTTCTACCTCGTGCGCCTCGCCGAGGACGGCGGGGCCTGGGCCGGCTACTTCAGCGGAGGCACCCCCGGCGGAACCATAGTCGACCGCAACGGCGTGACGCTCTACGCCTCCGACGAAAACGGCGTGAGCTACGCCGCGGACTACACCACCCGCCTCGCCTGCTACCACCTCATCGGCGACAGCGCGGGCAACATACGCACGGGCGCGCTGCGGCAGTTCCGCGACAAGCTCACCGGCTACAACATCGTGAGCGGCGTCTCGAGCGGCAAGACCCTGCGGCTCACCGTGGACTCGGGCCTCAACGCCGCGGCCTATAACGCCCTGGCCGGGCGCGACGGGGCCGTGATGCTGATGAACTACGTCACCGGCGAAATACTCTGCCTCGTCTCCACCCCCGCTGACGACCCCATGAACCCAAGCGCCGCGCCCGCCGACGGCACTTACATCAACAAGTGCCTGAGCGCGAGCTTCGTGCCCGGCAGCGTCTTCAAGCTGGTCACCCTCGCCGCGGCGATAGAGAACATACCCGACCTCTTTGAGCGCAGCTTCTGGTGCGAGGGGCAGAGCGTGATTGGCGGCGCGGAGCTCAACTGCACCGGCTCCCACGGCAGCCAGACGATAGAGCAGGCCCTCGCCAACTCCTGCAACTGCGCCTTCGGGGCCCTAGCCGTGGAGCTGGGCGCGGACACTCTCGCCGAATACGCGCAGAAGCTCGGCCTCACCCAGGAGCTGAGCCTGGACGGCATCACCGTCCCGGCCGGCCAGTTCGACCGCGCCGAGCCCGGCTCCATCGGCCTCGCCTGGTCGGGCATCGGCCAGTACAACGACATGGTCGTGCCATACTCCCTGCTGCGCTATGTCGCCGCCATCGCCAACGGCGGCAGCGTGATGGAGCCCACCCTGCTCGGCCACGGCTCGCTCGACCGCGCCGCGGAGCTCCTCTCCGCGGACACCGCCGCGCGCATAGCCGAGATGATGAACCACAACGTACAGGCGGCCTACGGCGGCGAGTGGACCTTCCCGGGCCTCAACGTCAGCGCCAAGACCGGCACCGCCGAGGTCGGCGACGGCACCAGCCACGCCTGGATGACCGGCTTCCTCGATGACCCCAACCACCCCTACGCCTTCGTGGTGCTGGTGGAGCACGCCGGCGGCGGCCTCACCAACGCCGGCCCCGTGGCCAACGCGGTCCTTCAGGCCGCCGTCGCCGCCGGAGCCTGAGCCGGGCCCTGTCCAATCCTTCAATAAGCCGCGAAGACGCCGGCCGCATTCACAATGCGGCCGGCGTTTCTCAGCTTTTCACCCGGCAGCGCCGCACCACCGTCTCGTGGGAGACGAACATGACGGCGAGCAGGACGAGGATATAGACGGGCAGCAGCGCGACGTCGATGCGGCCGGCTATGAGGCCGAAGAGCGGCGGCGCGGCGATGTTGCCTATATAGGCGCAGGCCATCTCCAGCCCTATCATGGACTGCGAGCGCCCCGCGCCGAAGTGCTCCGGCGTGGAGTGGATGATCGAGGGGTATATCGGCGCGCAGCCGAGCCCCGTGAGCACCAGACCCGCCAGCGCTAGAGCCTCCCCCAGCGGCAGCAGCATCAGCGCGAGGCCCAGCAGCATCACGCCCTGGCCCAGGCGGATCATGCCGTCGTCAGAGAGCTTCATGGTGATGAAGCCGCTCGCCGCGCGCCCGGCGGTGATGCCGATGTAGAAAAAGCTCGCGCACCTCGCCGCGGCGGCCTCGTCCACGCCCCAGTGCAGCGCGAGGTAGCTGCTGGCCCAGAGCCCCGTGGTGGCCTCCACCGCCTGATAGCAGAGGAAGCTCAGCAGCATGGCCTTGGCTCCCGGCAGGGCGATGAGCTCGCGCTTGGCGGCCGGGGCCGCCGCGGCGTCCCCGGCTTCGCCGCCGGGCCTTTTCCAGAGCGGCAGGCTGAGGAAGAGCGCCGCGGTGAGCGCTATCTGCAAACAGGCCACATAGCGGTAGCCCGCCGGCCAGCCCCGCGCGCCGCTGAGGGCGAAGCCCATGATGTACGGCCCCGCCGAGGCCCCCAGGCCCCACATGCAGTGCAGCCAGCTCATGTGGCGGCTCTTGTAGTGCAGCGCCACGTAGTTGTTGAGCGCCGCGTCCACGCAGCCCGCGCCGAGGCCGTAGGGCACGGCCCAGAGGCACAGCGGCAAAAAGGAGCGGCTCCACGAGAAGCCCAGCAGCGCCAGCGCGGTCGCCGCCACGCTGAAGGCCGTGACCCTCCCCGCGCCGAAGCGCGCCGTCAGCCGGTCGCTGAAGAGCGCGGAGACGACCGTGCCTATCGAGATGATGGTCGAAACCACCCCGGCCAGCGAGACGGGCACGCCGAACTGCGGGTACATCGTCGGCCAGGCCGCCCCCAGCAGCGCGTCGGGCAGGCCCAGCGAGATAAAGGCCAGATATATGAAGGCGAGCAGCAGCGAATACATTCTTTCACCCCTGTGGATTAATCACTGGTATAATACAGCCAATTGGCTCTTGATTCAAGCAGGATTCCGTCATATAATAAACTAAAATCGACCAAGGAGGTATTTCAATGCTCATCGACGTCTGCTCCGTCAGCGTGGACGCCTCGCGGCGCGAGCTGCAGATTCACGGCACGCCGGACTTCCCCTGCGCCGCCTACGAGATTAGCTTCCTCAAGCACGGGCCCGACGACGTGCCCTGGCACTGGCACGACGAGCTGGAGTTCACGCTGGTGATGGAGGGCGAGCCGGAGTTCCGCGCGCCCGGCATTGCGGTCAGCGCCGGAGCCGGCGACTGCTTCTGCGTCAACTCCAACACCCTGCACAGCATCGTCTCGCTCGAGGACAGCGTGACGCGCTCGGTGGTCTTCTCCGCCGAGCTGGTGAGCGGCGGCGCGGGCACCGTCTTCTCCCAGCGCTACGTGCGCCCGCTGCTGGACAGCCCCGGCTTCACCGGCGTGCTGCTGCGCGGCGGCGAGCATCCGGAGGCCTCCTCCGCGCTGCGCCGCGTCTTCCGCGCCATGGCCGACGAGGAGCCGGGATACGAGTTCGCCGTGCGGGAGGGCCTCTCCGAGCTCTGCCTCACGCTCTCGCGGCTCTATGTCGGGGCCTCCGCCGCCCCCGAATACTCCGCCGCCGACATGCAGCGCGTGCGCGCCATGCTCGCCTATATCCACGAGAACTTCGCCTCCCCCATCAGGATGCCGGAGCTGGCCGAAGCCGCCAACGTCAGCCAGCGCGAGTGCGAGCGCGTCTTCCGCCGCGTGATTGGCATGACGCCCAAGCAGTACCTGATAAAATACCGCGTCGACCGCGCCGCCGCCATCCTCGCCGGCGGCAGCGGCAAGAACATCAGCGAGATAGCCCTCGAGTGCGGCTTCAGCGGCATCAACGTCTTCGGCCGCACCTTCAAGGACTACTACGGCCTGTCGGCGAGGGAATACAAAAAATCCCGCTGACTCCCGCCCGCAAGCCCCGCGCGGCGCTTTCATAAACACCGGCAGGCCCCGTGAGGGGCCTGCCTTTTCCGTTTATCCGCTTAAATCGTTCCCAGGAGCTCCCTCATCTCGTCCCAGCTTATGCGTCCGGCGCCGTAGTAGTCGCGCACCATCGCGGCCTTGTTCTCGCGCGTGAGGCCGGGGATGCTCGCCAGCTGGCGGCGCAGCAGCGCGGCGTCGCTCTCCGAGCCCGCCGCGCCCTCTGCCGCGGGCTCGCTCTTCGCCCCGCCGGAGCCGCTGCCTCCGCCGCCTCCGCCGCCGGAGGCGGCGGGCTGCTCCGCGGCTATGGGCGCGCCGGAGAGGGTGAGGCCCCAGGCGGCCAGCAGCTCCTCGGAGTAGGCCCGGTAGCTCGAGTCCACGCGCACGGCCTCGTCGAAGAGCGCCTGCGCCCGCTCGAGCTCGCTCGCGGCGATGGCCTCGGCCACGGCGCTCTTGTACTGCGCCTCGGCCTGCGCCCGCTCGAGGCTCAGCTGGCCGAGGGCCTCTGCGCGCTCGGCGTCGAGCTGCGAAAGGGCTCCCTGCTCCGCGATGGCGAGGCTCAGCCGCGCCTGGCCCGCCGCGCCCGTGTTCAGCCCGCTGGCGGCGAACTGCTCGTTGACGCTCTGTCTCGCCAGCGCCGCGCCGGCCGCGGCGGAGTTCCGCGCCGCGCTGTAGCGCGCGGGCAGCTGCGCGGCCTCGTAGTCATAGCCGGCCATCGCGCTCTCATAGGCGCTCTCCAGCGCCGAGACGGCCCGCTCGCGCGCCTCGTCGTAAATCTCGTTTATGTAGTCCGAGCGGTCGCTCGCCTCGTAGTAACCGAGCGGCCTGCCCAGCTCGCTGGTATAGACCGCCGTCTGCGCGTAGGGCAGGCGCTCGCCCGCTATCTTGGCGTTGCGCTGCGTCTCGTACCTGGCCAGCAGCTGCCGGTTCGCGTTCACGCCCTTGGCGGCCTCCTCGGCTATGAGGGCGGAGTAGTCAATGTTCCGGTCGTATGCCGCCACTCTTGTTCCCTCCCATCTCCAGTATAGTCAGCCTCGTCTCGTGCCTCTGCAGCTCGCCGCGCGCCCGGCCGCTCTCGCGCTCGAGCGCGCAGAGCTTGTCCGAGAGCTCCTCGACCAGCACGGCGAGGCGCGTCATGGTCGTGTTGAGGCGTATCATCGGCCTCGCGAGCGTGGCGGCCAGCGCGGCCAGGGCGGCTATCACGCCCACGACGCCCCACTCGGTCATCAGCTGTCCTCCGCCCGGGCCGCGCCTCCGGGCGCGCCGGAGCCGTCGCCGAGGCCGGGGGTGGTGGGGTCGGCCACCACGCCCAGCAGCGCCAGCACGGCGAAGAGCGCGTTCACCAGCTCCAGCAGCTTCGCGCTGAGCCCCTCGAGCTCGAGCGTGAAGCCGAAGAGCGCCGCCGTCACCTGCACAAGCAGCAGCACGGCGGGCACGAAGCTCAGCCAGAACGCCTTATTCCTGAACCTCACCAGCCAGTTTATCATTCGCGTGACCCTCCATTCTGTAAAGCATGACCCAGGCCTCCTGCCTCTTCACATCCTCCAGCGGCCTGGTGCCGTCGGATATGCCCTTTTCCATCACCCACTTGCGGGCCGCCTCTACCTCGCGCTCATACTCCGTCATTGTTCCGCCTCCCTCCGCGCGTATCAGGGCCGGGTAGTCCTTATAGGCCGCGTTCATGTCCACGCGCCCGCTGATGCCGTCCACCGAGCCCGAGGAGCTGTACTGCCACATGCCGCCCGCCTGAGGCGGCTCCACGGCGGGATCGGGGTCGCGCGGCCACTTGGCCAGCCATATATCGAACTCCTCCGGTATCTCGCTGTCGAAATACGCCGCGAGATAGTTGGGGTTTGCGTAGACCATGGGGTAGAGCCCCCGCTCGCTTATCTCGTCGCAGAAGGCGCGCACGATGCCCGAGGCCAGCGCCTTCGTCACGCTGACGCCCCTCTCCGCGGCGTAGTCTACGCTGTCGTATTCAAAGTCGAAGGCCGCGGGGTAGCTGAGCGTCTTCCCCCGCACCGCGTCCGCGCAGAAGCGCGCCTCGCTCCTCGCCAGCTCCGGCGTGTAGGCGTAAGAGAACCAGTAGACGCCGTAGGGTATGCCCAGCCTCTCGCACTCTGCGGCGTTGCGCTCGAACTGCGGGTCTATGTTCCCCTGCCCGTAGCCCGCGCGCAGCATGGCGAAGTCTATCCCGGCGGCCTTTACCCGCTCCCAGTCGATGACGCCCTGCCACTTGGAGACGTCGATGCCCTTCTTATACATTCTCATCCCTCCTGTCCAGCTTATGCCGCCCCGGCGGCTCAGGTGAGCCCCAGCATGTAGCAAATTTCGTCGATGGCGTCCTGCACGTTTGTGGCCGCGAGCGTGGTCTCGCCGGTATCGTAGCTTATGCTGCCCGCGGGCACCGTCCCCTCGCCGACATAGACCTCCTGCGAGCCGCCGTAGGTCTGTATCATGACGCTGCCGAGCTCGCCGTCGGCGTTGTAGCCGAAGTAGGCGTAGTCGGCCTCGATGCTGAGCGGCTGCAAAATCATGCCCTGCCACAGCGCCAGCACCATGCTGCCGCCCTGGAAGGCGGCGTATATCTCCGCGTTGGTCTTGTCCGCCGTGTAGGAGCCCGAGCCGAGTATGTTGACGGCCAGCAGCCCGCCCCCGCCGGAGGCGCTGATGGTGAGCGTGGAGCCCGACTGGCTCAGCTCAACGTTCTCGCCCGCGGCGATAGTGAGCGCGTTGACGCCGTTGATGGTGGCGTCCTGCCCGTCCGCGCCGGGAGCCCCCGCGGCCCCGGGCGCACCGTCGGCCCCGGCCGGGCCGCGGATGTTCGCGCCCGCCGCGGCGGCCATGCCGCTTTTGCTGGCCGTCCAGCTGAGGTTGCCCGCGCTGTCGACCGCGGGGGTGTAGTAGCCGCCGTCCTCGCCGGGAGCGCCGTCCGCCCCCGCGGGGCCGGGAGCGCCGTCCGCGCCCGGCGCTCCGTCCGCCCCGGACGGACCCGCCTCGCCCTTTGGCCCGCGGATGTTGACGGAGCCCAGCGCCGGCATCCCGGCCTCGCTGGCCGTCCAGCTGAGGTTGCCGGCGCTGTCGACCGCCGGAGTGTAATAGCCGCCGTCGGCCCCCGCCTCGCCGGGCGCGCCCTGCAGCTTGCCTCCGTCCACCCAGCCGGCCGCGCCGTCGGAGACCGTCCAGGTGTAGATGGTGTAGGGCGCGGCCTCGCCCACATAGTAGTTGTCGCCGATCTCCGGCGCGCTCACCGCCGCGGAAAGCTCCTCGAGCGTGTCGTAGCGGCCGAGTATGTCGAGGCCCGAGCCCGTGTCCCCCTTGGGCCCGGCGGGCCCCTGAGGCCCCTGGGGTCCCTGCGGCCCCTGCGGGCCGGCCGGGCCCTGGGCGCCGGGGGCCCCGTCGGCCCCGTCCGCGCCCGGCGCGCCGTCGGAGCCCGGCTCGCCCTTGTCGCCCTTGTCGCCCTTGGGGCCGCGGATGTCCGCCGGAGAGGGGTTTTCAAGCCCGCCGTCGTTCGTCCAGGAGAGCACGCCCTCCTGGACGCTCGGCGTGAACACCGCCCCCGGCTCGCCGCGCGGGCCCTGTACCAGCCGCGCGGAGCCCGCGTCGGCCTCGAGCGCGCCCGCGCTCCTGAGCTCAACGGTCAGTATCTCGTTCACAGCACCGCCTCCGAGCTCGCGTCGGCCACGGCGAAGGACTCCATGCGCTGCACGCCGATCACGTCCCCGCCCACGAACTTGACGCGTATGTCCAGCGAGACGGAGCCGTTGGCCGGGAAGGCGAAGGTCTCCGCCTGCGTCAGCGGCAGGTAGAAGCAGCTGTCGGCCGTGTTGTACTGCACATCCTGCGGGAAGAGCTTCCTGAGCCCGTCGCCGAAGGTGAACTCCACCTCGGCCACCTCGTCTATGTCCACCGGCTCGCCGTTGAGGCGCAGCAGGATGGGCACGCTGTAGCCGTCGCCCTGTTTGATGCGTATCGCCATAATCTTCCCCCTTTATCTCACGTATCCCGTCCCCCTCACGCGGATGTCGACGGAGACGACGGTCACGGTCTTGTCCGGCGTGTCGTTGGAGAGGATGAGGTTATAATAGGTGAACTTCTTCGCCTTGAGCTTTATCCGGTTCATCTCCGGCACGCGCGCGGCGTCGCTGGTCATGAAGCTGTACTCGGCGAAGTCGCTCTTGCGGTCGGTGCGCGCCGTGACGGCGAGGTAGCCGTTGTCGTCGGGCCTGATGCCCACCCAGAGCATGGCCGAGTACTTCCGCTGGAAGTCCGCCGCGAAGGGCATGGAGCCCGACTCCCAGTAGGCGTCGATGCTCTCGCCCTCGTCGGAGAAGTAGTCCGTGGAGAAGTGCCTCAGATAGCCGTCCGCCGTGCCGAAATAGAGCTCGTCCTTGTAGTTTATGAGGCAGCGCGCGGCGAAGTTCGTGTAGACGTACCAGGCGTCGGCGTCTATGCCGTTTACGAGCGCCGTGCCGTCCGCGCCGATGACGTAGTACTCGTGCGCGTACTTGTCGTAGAAGGTGCGGGCCGTCTCCAGCTCAAAGGTGCGGATGGTGGCGTCCACCCTCTGCGAGACGCGCAGGGCGTTGCGCTCGTCGCCGTTGAGGCTGGCCGAGCCCGTGCCCAGCCACTCGACCACGCTGCGCGCGTCGAGAGTGCGCGGCCTGTTCTCCACCAGCACCGCCTGCCCCGGCGCGCAGCAGCCCACGGAGCGGTTTATCGGCGAGACGTAGAAGCCCGCCGTCAGCGAGCCGTCCGCGAGCGTCAGCTGCGTATAGCCCAGCGCCCAGGCGCTGTCGAGCTTGAAGGCCAGCAGCCGGTCGTAGTGGCGTATCATGGCCGTCACCGCCGTATTCGCGTCGCCTATGTGCGCCACGTTGAGGTCCGGGAAGTAGTCCGCCCTCGGCAGCCCGTCGTAGTCTATGCCCGAGTAGAAGCAGCGGTTGCTCCCGTCGCCGTAGACGAAGACGCGCGTGTCCTGCTCGCCGTTATAGAGCTCGGCGTAGCGCATGGCGCGTATCTCCGCGGCGGTGTCGGTGGCCATCGTCCAGCCTATCTCGAGGCTGTTGGTGCCCTCGGCCGGCGCGGGGGTTATCGTCACCGTGCCGGCGGCGAGGTCGGTGTCGTAGCCAGCCGCGTCCGCGCCCGTCGCCGTATAGCGCACGTAGTCCACGCTCTGCACGCCGCTCTCGGGAAGTCGGAAGCTCGTGGCCGTGCCGTCGGGCGAAAAGCGCGCCCGGCGCGCGCCGCAGAGCTTGTTGACCTGCTCGAGCGGCGTGCCCCCGCCCGCGGGCGGCACGGATACCGCCACCAGCGGGCGGTAGCCGCCCACGTCGGTGAGGGCCGTGCCGTTCCAGACCTTGTACTCCGTGCCGTTGAGCAGGTAGAGGCTCTCCTGGAAGCCGAACATGTGCACGTCGCCGGAGGTGTCCACCGCGCCGCAGGCCGTCTTGCTCCAGGACCCGTCGGCGGAGCGCGTCAGCTGCCAGAGATATCCGTTGCAGGCCGCGCAGAGCACCTCCTGCCCGGCGACGAAGCCCGACCAGAGCCCGCGCACGACCGTGTCGGTGGTGTTGGCCGCGGCGCTCACGGCGCTGAAGCTCCACTCGAAGTGATCGGCGCTCTGGCTCGCCGTCTCGCAGGCCCCCTGGCAGGCGGTCTGACAGGCGCTCTGGCAGGCGGACTCGCACTGGCTCTGGCATTCGCCCTCGCACGCCGCCTCGCAGCTCTGGCAGGAGGCCCCCTCGCAGTTCTGGCAGTGCAGCTCGCAGTAGCTCTCGCAGCCCTCGCAGTACTGGCAGGCCGCGCCCTCGCAGCTCTGGCAGACGGCCTCGCAGCCGCTCTCGCAGCTGCCCTCGCAGCCCATGCAGTAGAGCTCGCAGGCCGCCGTGCAGCCCCCGCCCGCCGTGTAGCTGACGCTCATGGCGCTGCCGCCCGAGGCGTAGAAGTCGGCGTAGGCCTCGTCGCTGGTGATGTAGACGTAATAGGTCCCCGCCGGGTACGAGCCCGAAAAGCTCACGCTCGCGGAGCTGTTGGCCGCCGGCGCGGAAAACGCCGCGTCTGCGGCCACCTGCGCCGGCGTGGGGTTTGAAAGCTCGCTTGTGCGTATCTCGGCGCGCATGCTGCCTGAGGCCAGGCGGCGGTAGGCCGTCATGCTGACCGTGACGCTCGACGCCGACTGCTCGAGCGTGAAGCGCAGTGCGCCCACATAGCCCACGGCGCCGCAGGATATGGTGTTGCGGCTCGACCAGGCCGTGCCGTTGAGCGCCGCGCCGTTGTTCCAGTTTTTAAAGCCCGATATGCTTGCCGCCGGCATTGTCCTCACCTCCCTCGCTTATCCTCTTCGCCTCGCGCAGCAGCAGCCGCCTCCACCAGCAGTAGACCTCCGGCAGGACGTTCACCGCGCCCGTGGCCAGGTAGTTGTTGGCGGCGCAGCCGCCGTCGCATATCCGGTCGAGCTCGCACTCGGCGCAGTACTCTCCCCGCGCGCCGGCGGCGTCGTAGCTCGCCATCAGCGCGCGCCGCCTTCCCTCGTCGGCCCCGCCAAAAACGGAGCCGATGTAAAAGGGGCTCTCCTCCCCGCCGTTAGAGGTCAGCTCCTGACAGGCGTAGAGCCCGCCGTCCGGGTGTACGGAGGCGAAGCGCGAGGCCCCCAGCCCGCACTTGCCCTCGGCGCGGCAGCGCGGGCTGGCGCGGCGCAGACCCGCGCGCTCGCAGCGCTCGAGCTCCTTCAGGTCGGAGCGCGCCTGCTCGAAGGCGGAGAAGCGTATCGGCCGCACGCCGCCGCGCTCGCTCTCGGCCACGTAGCCGGCGTAGCGCGCCATGCAGCGCTCCAGCGCCGCGCGCGCCGCGGCGTCCCAGGGCTCGAAGACGTTGGGCGTGACAAAGAAGCTTCTGAAGCCCTCGGCCGCCGCCCACATGATGCTCTCCCAGGTGCGCTCGCAGGTGGCCGGTATGGCCGTCATGCGCAGCGTAACGCCCGGCCAGGCCTCGAGCACGCGCGGCACGATGGGCCGCAGCCGCTCAAAGCTGCCGCGCCCGTCCGCGCCGGGCCGGTTGTAGTCCTGCACCGGCGCGGCGCCGTCCATGGAGAGCAGCAGGCCGAAGCCGTGCCGCTTCATGAAGCCTATCCGCTCCGGCGTGAGCAGCGTGCCGTTGGTGGTGACGGAAAAGCGCATCGCCTCGCCGAGCTCCCCGTGCACCCACTCCACCAGCGGCTTCATGACGGAGTCGAACATGAGCAGCGGCTCGCCGCCGAAGAAGTTTATCTCCGGCGTCACTCCCGCCGCGCGCGCGTTGTCCATAAGGAAGCGCGCCGCGGCCTTCGCCGTCGCGAGCGTCATGCTCTCGGGCTCCTTTTTGACGAAGCAGTAGCGGCAGCGCAGGTTGCAGCCGTGCGTCACCACCAGCATCGCCGAGGTTATAAGCGGCAGCCTTCTCATCGTCTCGACCTCTCCAATCCCTCGAAGCGGTAGTAGTTCCCCGCCCCGTCGCCGTAGTAATAGCCCTCGTATTCGTCCGCGTTGGCCTCGGTCACGGTCACCGGCGTGCCCGTGAGGCTCAGCGCGCCCATGCTGCTCGCCTGTATGCCCGGGTAGAGCGTGAGGGAGAGCGTGCTGTCGCCGTCCTCGGTGAAGAGCACCGTCTCCGTCTCCGCGGTCTCCACCGTGTAGCTGTTCAGCAGGCCCGCGACGTTGACGCTGCCGCCGCGCTTTTGCAGCGCGCCGCCCGCCGTGACCTTGAAGTTGCGCATCACCGCCGCCTCGCCCATCTGCAGCGAGGCCTCGCCCTCTGGCGCCTCGTTGACGCCGCGCCAGCGCTTTATCTGGTATACGCTCTCGGAAATATTTGTCGGTATCGTCGCCATGCGCCCACCTCACCAGGAGGCGAACTCGCCGTATTCGAGCCCGCCGTAGAGGTTCTCTATCCTGCTCAAGCGCGCCGCCGTCCTCGCGACATATATGGCGCGCAGCTCCTCATAGCGCTGCTGGTAGAAGCTCGCCGCGCTGGGGTTCTCGTCCACCAGCAGGTTGGCCGCCAGCCCGTAGGGCAGCGCGCCCAGCGCGTAGCTGGTGTCGCAGCTCGGCAGCAGGTCGTCGAGCGACTCGACGGGCAGCCAGTCCTCACGCTCGCCCGTGAGCATGCGCAGCTCGGAGATGAGCGTGTTGAGGATGGCCGGCGCGCGCAGCATATACTCCGCCGTATCGGAGCTCTGCGCCTCGCCGGACACGTCCAGTTCGTCCATGATGGCCATGGCGGAGTCGAAGACATCGCCGGCATAGGCCATAG
>CALWYR010000121.1 GCA_944385805.1 uncultured Oscillospiraceae bacterium | reverse complement strand
GCAAGACGGCTGCGTATGACTTGCCTGATCTGGCCGCGGCCTACCTGATGGGGGCCATGGAAGCAAATCTGAACTTTGAGATACCGGCGCTGCTGCTCTATTCCGGCAGTAGCTGTTCTGGCCCCAGTGCCTACTACAATGTTGAAGAGCTTGACGAGGGAGGCAGCTACGTATGCTTCACGGTCACCTTCACGAGCGGCGGCCAATACCCGCAGGCGGAGGAATCGCCCCGGCCCACCGCGGCTCCGCAGAGCGCGGATATAGTGGGCTTCAGCGTGGAAACGGCTTCGGAGAGCTATGAGGACATACTGAACGACTGGGTTCACGCCTACGCCGAAAACCTCGTGCGCCTGACCGCGAGCGACCCGGCGGCCTGCTCGTCGGTTCAAATCCAAAACTTCGAGCTGGTCGCGGCCAGCCTGACGGAGCCTGAGCGGATAATCGCGCGAATGTCGCTGGACTGCTATGCGCGCGACATCTCCGCGTTTGAGATGTATTATGGGATTGTCCAGCCGGTAGAGTACGGTGTAAATGAGGATGAGATATTTCTTCAGCTCAACCGCGTGTTCATCCTTGAGCTTGCTGACGGCGATGTAAAGTGCATATCCTCGAGCACGGACATGCCGGACCAGTGGGGCTATCAGTCCTTTGAGCCGCAGGGCGACCCGGACTACATCGTCAAGATGGCCGGCGCCGGCATGAGCGCTGAGCGGATCGTCCAGCTGGTGAATTACTCCGAGCTGAACGAGGCCAGCGCCGAGAGCTGGATGGCCCTGCTCGAGGCGCTCGACGACATAGCCATCTCGCCGGAGGGCGCGGACGACCAGCTCATCCGCGACATGTACGCCATGCTGGCCGTGGAGCACGCCGACGGCGCTTACGCCACATGGCTTGGCAACATCTATATAGCCCAGCGCGAGCACGACCCCGAGGCCTTCGAAGCGGCCCTCTCCGCCTTCGACAGCGAGACGAGAGAGCACGTCATATACCTCGCGGACCATCCGATATAAAAAACCGTGGCGGTTCAATTGAACCGCCACGGCGCTTTTTTTACTTCGCTATCCCGCGCTTTTCGAGCGCCGACGCTATGCGTTCCAGCGCCGCGTCGAGCTGCGGCCTTGGGCAGGCGAAGTTCAGGCGCTGGAAGCCGTCGGCCTCGCCGTTGGGGCCGAACATGGGTCCGTTGTCCGTGGCGACGCGGGCCTCGTGCAGCATGAAGTCCCAGAGCTCTGCGGGGTCCATGCCGCAGGCGCGGAAATCCAGCCAGCCGAGATAGGTCGCCTCCGGCGCGCGGAATTTCACGCGCGGCATCCGCTCCGCGGCGAATTCCTCGATATGCCGCGCGTTGTCCGCGAGGAAAGCCAGCAGCGAATCCAGCCAGGGCGCGCCCTCGGTGTAGGCCGCTATCTGGGCCACGGTGCCGAAGGTGCCCGGCCAGAGGTAATAGGGCTGCATTTTCGCCTCGAAGGCCGCGCGGATATCGTCGTCGGGGATGATGATGTCCGAGACCAGCAGGCCCGCTAGGTTGAAGCTCTTGCTCGGCGAGGTGCAGACGATGCAGTGGCGCGCGAATTCCTCGCTTATGGACGCGAAGGGCACATGCCTGTTCGGCGGCAGCACCAGATCCGCGTGTATCTCGTCCACCGCGAGCATGACGCCGTTATCTATGCATATCCGCCCCACGCGCTCGAGCTCTGAGCGCGTCCAGGCTCTGCCCACGGGATTGTGCGGACTGCAAAGTATCATGAGCCCGACGTCCGGCTCCCTCGCCAGCGCCTCGAGCGCGTCGAAGTCCATCTCCCAGCGCCCGGAGCGCTCTACGAGGGGATTGAACGCGATCTCCCGGCCCGTATTGCGGACGTAGTCGTAGTAGGGATAGTAGACCGGCGACTGGATTATCACGCGCTCGCCCGGCGCGGTGTACATCTCCACGGCGCAGACGAGGGCCATGTTTACGCCCGGCGTGTAGCAAATCCACTCGGGCTTGACCGCCCAGCCGTGCCGCTCGCGCTGCCAGTCGGCGCAGGCGGCGAGGTATTCGCGGCTCGCGTAGCCGTAGCCGTAAGTCTCGTGCGCGGCGCGGTTTTGTATCGCCTCGGACACGCAGGGCGCGGTTTTCAAATCCATGTCCGCTATGCCCATGGGTATGATGTCGTTCTCGCCGTACATCTCCCGCCTGAGCTCCGGCGACCACTTGATGGACACCGTCGCGGCGCGGTCGATAGCCTCGTTGAAGTTGAAGTCCATGCTCTCGCCCCTTTCCATTTGCGCTTGAATGTAGTATAATATAAAATAATGTTGTGTACTATAATGATACACGCAGTCTATTATATTGTCAAGAGGCGAGCCCATGGAGGATATGAACGCGATAGTCGCCCGCAACATCCGGCGTCTGCGGGACAATAAGCAGCTGAGCCTGGACGAGCTCGCCAGGCTCTCGGGCGTGAGCCGAAGCATGCTCGCGCGTATAGAGAGGGGAGAGGGCAACCCCACGCTCTCCACGCTCTGGAAGATAGCCAACGGCCTCGGCCTGCCCTTTGACGAGCTCACCGTGAGGCCTAAGGCGGACTTTGAGCTTGTGCGCGTCGCGGACGTGCAGCCCATACTCGAGGACGCGGGCCGGGTGCGCAACTACTCCGTTTTCCCGGACGGCGAAAACCGGCGCTTCGCCGTCTACTACATGGAGCTCGAGCCCGGCAGCCGCTGGACGAGCGAGGCGCACATGCGCGGCACGGTGGAGTTCATCACCGTCTTCTCCGGCGAGCTCGAGCTGGAGACCGTGGGAAAGCGGCTGCGCGTCGGCGCGCGCGAAAATCTCCGCTTCCACGCCGACAGCGAGCACGCCTACGCGAATGTTGGCGAGGGGCGCTGCTCCCTCGAGATGATACTGTATAACCCGTGAACAAGGAGGCAGCAGCGTGAAATACGACTTTACATCCATAATAGACCGCCGCGGGCACGACGCCATCGCGGTCGAGGGAATAGGCTCCCGCTTTTGGGGCAGCGAGCCTGCCGCGCCGCGCGAGGGCTTCGACGCCATACCCATGTGGGTGGCGGACATGAATTTCGCCGCCGTGCCGACCATACCCGAGGCGATAATTGGGCGCGCGAAGCACCCGCTCTACGGCTATTTCGCGCCGCGGGACGAGTACTTCGACTCCATCATCCGCTGGCAGGAGCGCCGCAACGGCGTAAAGGGCCTCGCGCGCGAGCACATAGGCTATGAAAACGGCGTACTCGGCGGCGTCATAAGCGCGCTGAACGTCATGTGCTCCAGGGGCGACGCCGTGCTGCTGCACTCGCCGACCTACATAGGCTTCACCGGCTCGCTCGGCAACAACGGCTATAAGATGGTACACAGCCCTCTCCTGCGCGACGAAAACGGCGTCTGGCGCATGGATTTCGAGGACATGGAGCGCAAAATTGTTGAAAACCACATCCACGCCGCCGTCTTCTGCTCGCCGCACAACCCCACTGGCCGCGTCTGGGAGCGCTGGGAGATAGAGCGCTTCATGGACCTCTGCGCGAAATACGAGGTTTTCGTCGTCTCCGACGAGATCTGGTCGGACATAGTTCTCTCGGGTAACAGGCACATCCCCACGCAGTCGGTGAGCGAGGACGCGAGGAACTGCACCGTCGCCCTCTACGCGCCCAGCAAGACCTTCAACCTCGCCGGGCTTATAGGAAGCTATCACATTATTTACAACAAATGGCTGCGCGAGCGGGTGGAGAAGGAGTCCAGCCTCTCGCACTACAACGACATGAACGTCCTCAGCATGCACGCGCTGATCGGCGCGTACAAGCCCGAGGGCTATGAGTGGGTGGACGAGCTGCTGGAGGTGCTGAGCGGCAACGTGGACTTCGCCTGCGACTTCATCGCGAAGCGCTTCAAGGGTGTCAGCGTCTCAAAGCCGCAGGGCACCTATATGCTCTTCTTCGACTGCACGGAGTATTGCGCCGGACGCGGCCTCAGCCTCGACGAGCTCATCAGGGCCGGCTGGGACGTCGGCGTCGCCTGGCAGGACGGCCGCGCCTTCTTCGGGCCCTGCCACATCCGCATGAACCTCGCGCTCCCGTTTGAGAGGGTGAAGGAGGCCTTTGAAAGGCTAGATAAATACGTCTTCAACGCGTGAAAAGAGCGCCGGATTTCCGGCGCTCTCATGCTGTCTAAAAAGGCCTCGACGGCCTTTTTAGACAATTGGGTCCCCCGCCCTTCGGGCGACGGAGACCGGCGCTGCGCTCTGCGCCTCGGTTGTCCGCCAAGGGCGGACAATTCGACGCTCGCTTCGCGAGAAGTATTTTCGGCGACGTACACGCCGCCGCCGAAAATGGATTTAATTTTCTTTCGCC
>CALWYR010000120.1 GCA_944385805.1 uncultured Oscillospiraceae bacterium | reverse complement strand
CCGCCGCCGAACACTGCGCGGGCGCCTTCGCGGGCCTTGTTGGCCTCCTCCTCGCCGTGGACGAGACTGGTGAGCTCCCAGGCCAGGATGTCCTTCGCCTCGTTGAGCTTGGCGTCCTTCCAGGTGCCCATCTCGTCTATCTGCTCGAGCGGCAGGAACGTCATCTTGCGCAGGCAGTTCATGACGTCCGCGTCGTCGATGTTGCGCCAGTACTGGTAGAAGTCGTAGGGGCTGGTCTTGTTGGGGTCGAGCCACACCGCGCCCGCCTGGGTCTTGCCCATCTTCTTGCCCTCGCTGGTGAGCAGCAGGGTAATCGTCATGCCGTAGGCGCTCTTGCCGAGCTTGCGGCGGATGAGCTCGCGGCCGCCGAGGATGTTCGACCACTGGTCGTCGCCGCCGCACTGCATGACGCAGTCGTACTTCTGGAACATGTGGTAGAAGTCGTAGCTCTGCATGATCATGTAGTTGAACTCGAGGAAGCTCAGGCCCTTCTCCATGCGCTGCTTATAGCACTCGGCGCGCAGCATGTTGTTGACGGAGAAGCAGGCGCCCACGTCGCGCAGCAGCTCGACGTAGTTGAGCTTCAGGAGCCAGTCGGCGTTATCCAGCATCAGGGCCTTGCCCTCGGAGAAGTCGATGAACTTGCTCATCTGCACCTTGAACTTGGCGGCGTTGGCCTGGATCTGCTCCTGGGTCAGCATCTGGCGCATGTCCGAGCGGCCCGAGGGGTCGCCTACCATGGTCGTGCCGCCGCCGAGCAGGGCGATGGGCCTGTTGCCGGCCAGCTGCAGGCGGCGCATTAGATTGAGCGCCATGAAGTGGCCGATGTGCAGGCTGTCCGCCGTGGCGTCAAAGCCGATATAGAAGGTCGCCTTGCCGGCGTTGATGATGTCGCGTATCTCCTCTTCGTCAGTGAGCTGGGCAATAAGCCCGCGGGCCTTGAGTTCTTCAAAAATCTGCATCGATCTTTCCCTTTCAAATTGAATTACCCCTGGGGTTTTAAAACGCATGGACACCTGCGGAGGCGTCCGCAGGAGGCTTCACTCCGCCTTTTCCGCTTCCTCCACCATCTCGGCTACGCGGTCGGCGCACCAGGCGCAGAAGCCGTTGCAGACGCTGTGGTCGCCGCCGGCGGCGTCGAGCAGGTCCTGGCAGCGTATCGCGCCGAACCTGGCCTTGAACTCGTCGGCCAGCTGCTTACATGCGACGGCGGTGGGCTGGCCGGGCTTGCCGAGGCCGTCCTTGCCAATCGTGAGGCCGATGCTCATGACCGCGCCGACATAGGCGCCGCAGGCCTCGCCGCAGCGGACGCCGCCGCCAAAGCCGGCGCTGGCCGCCTTGGCCGTGGCCTCGTCGAGGCCGGTCAGCTCGTCGAGCGCCACGACGACGCTCTGAGCGCAGTTGAGGGTGTTCTTCAGTTCGGCAGCTTTTTCACCGTAAGTCATTTCTTTAGTCCTCCCTTTTTAAATTCATACGCCGCGTCGAGCTGTTCCCCGGCGCTCTTGAGCGTAGTTTCCGTTATGTTGTCGCCGCCGTGCAGCCGCGCGATCTCGCGCACGCGCCCCTCACGGCCGAGCGGCGTCACCGCCGTATAGGTACGGCCGCCTTCGACGCGCTTTTCGATATGGAAGTGCGTATCGGCCATGGCGGCTATCTGCGCGAGGTGGGTGACGCAGATGACCTGCTTCTGGGCGGCGATGTGGGCGAGCTTCTCCGCCACGCGCTGGGCGGCGACGCCGGAGATGCCCTCGTCAATCTCGTCGAAGACCAGCGTGTCGGGGCCGGCGCGCTCCGTGAGTGCGTCCTTCATCACCAGCATTATCCTCGCGAGCTCGCCGCCGGAGGCTATGCGGGCTATGCGCCCGGGGGCCTCGCCGGCGTTGGCGCTCATGAGGAAGCGCACGCTGTCCGCGCCCGAGGAGTCGAAGCCGGGCTCGCCGCCGATGGGCTCGAGCTCCACGATGAAGCGCACTGAGGGCATGCTCAGCTCGCGCAAGCCGTCCTGTACGCGCTTTTGCAGCTGCTTTGTCGCTTCAACGCGTTTATGTGTAAGCTCTCTGGCGGCATTATACGCCGCTTTCTGCCGTTTTGCAAGCTCCTTTTCCAGCTCCTCCCGGCGTTCGGCGGAATTGCTCAGCTCATCCAGCTCGACCTGAGCCCTGGCCAGCACTTCTATCAGCCCGGCTTCGTCTGTGGAGTAGCGCTTTTCCAGCCTGCGCAGCTGCGCGAGGCGGCTCTCCAGCTCGTCGTACTCGCCCGGCGAGAAATCAAGGCTCTCGCGCAGGTCGCGGATGCGCTCGGCGGCGTCGGTGAGCTCGCTGATGGCGGAATCCAGCTCATCGGCGGCGTCGGCGAGCTCGGAGGCCGTCTCGGAGGCCCGGCGGCACCAGCCAGCCGCCTCGCCGGTGAGGTCGAGCGCGCTGGGCGAGGCGCCGTATAGCGCGTCGTAGGCGGCGTCGAGGGCCTCGGTGAGCTTCTCGGAGTTGCGCAGCAGCTCGCGCCGCGCGCTCAGCGCGGCCTCCTCGCCGGCGGAGAGGCGCGCGGCCGTGAGCTCCGCTATCGTGCGCTCCAGGTCCGCCATACGGCTCTCGCGTTCGCGCTCGTTGAGCTCAAGCTTGCGCAGCGCGGCGCGCGCCTCGCTCCAGGCGGAGTAGGCGCCGGCGAACCTTTCACGATCGGCGGAGTCGGCGGCGAAGCTGTCCAGATAGTCCCTGTGGTTGGCCTCGTCGAGCAGCGCCCTGCCGTCGTTCTGGCCGTGTATGTCGAGCAGGAGCGCGCCGAGCGAGCGCAGCTCGCCCGCGGTGACGTATTCGCCGTTAATGGTGGCGGTGCTCTTGCCCTCGGCGCTTAGGCGGCGGCGTATGAGTATGCCCTCGCCGTCCTCGCCGTACCTGCCAGCGGACTGAGCGTCCAGGTCCTTTTCGTGAAACCAGGCGTCTGTGTCCGCCCCGCCGGTGAACCAGGCGGAGACGGCCGCCCTTTCCGCGCCCGTCCTCACCATGTCGCGGCTGACACGCGAGCCTATCACGGCCTGGAGCGAGTCCACGACTATGCTCTTGCCCGCGCCGGTCTCGCCCGTGAGGACGTTGAGGCCGGGCGCGAACTCTATCTCCGCGCTTTCGATGACGGCGATATTTTCAATCTGCAGCTCCCTGAGCATGGCCTACCTCTCAAAAAAGCTTGCGTATTTCCCCGCAGAAGGCCTCGGCGCTCTTTACGTCGCGCATGGCCATAAAGACGGTGTCGTCGCCGGCCACGGTGCCGACGAGGGACTTGATGTCCATGCCGTCCATGGCGCTGCTGGCGGCCATGGCCAGGCCGGGCAGGGTCTTGAGCACGATTATGTTCATGGCCGTGTCGCAGCTCACCACGCTCTCCCGGAATATCTTCGTAAGCCTGATGCCGTGTTCCTCGGAGTTGACGGGCGTGGGCATGGAGTAGCGGTAGTGCCCGCCGGAAAGCTCCTTGACCAGGCGCAGCTCCTTGATGTCGCGGGAGAGAGTGGCCTGAGTGCTGCTGATGCCGCGCTCGCGCAGGCGCTTCAGGAGCTGGTTCTGGGTCTGGATATCCTCGCTGTTGATGATCTCAAGTATGGAATTCTGTCTCTCTGCCTTCATTTTTGCCTCCTGTCAGGTCATGGCGCGGCGAGCTTGCCGAGCGCCGCATTGTAAAAGCTCTCGCCGCCCATCTCGGCGAGCAGCAGCCTGTTCGAGCTGCGGCGGACGAGCACCTCGTCGTCCGGCAGCAGCTCCACCGCCGCGCTGCCGTCCACGGAGAGGAAGACGCGGCGGTTGTCGCGGTGCCTGTGCGTGATGGTCACGCGCCGCTCCGGCGAGAGCACGAAGCTCCTCGCGCTCATGGAGTGGGCGCATATCGGTGTTACGACAATGTTCTGGGCCTCCGGCTCCACGATAGGGCCGCCGGCGGACATGGAGTAGGCCGTGGAGCCGGTCGGCGTGGCGCATATAACCCCGTCGCCGGAAAAACGCGCTATGTCCAGCCCGTCGGAGGAGACGCTGAGGTCGACACAGTTGACGTCGCTCTTCACCACCGCCTCGTTGAGGGCGTGGTCTGTCAGTATTACGCCGCCCTCGCGCAGGAGGGCGATTGAGAGCATCATGCGCTCGCTGGGGCGGTACTCCCCCGCGGCGGCTCTGCGCACGAGCTCGAGCTCCTCGGGCTCAATTGAGGCCATGAAGCCCTTCGTACCCACGTTGACGCCCAGCATAGGCACGCCCAGGGTCAGCACCTGCCGCGCGACGTGCAGCATGGTGCCGTCGCCGCCGAAGGTGATGATGAGGTCGGCCCCCCTGGCCGCGCGCACCAGCGGCTGCATGGGCGAGTCGGCCGGGACGTCTACGAAGGCCGGGCTGATCACCGTGCTGTGGCCGTCGGCCTCCAGCATGGCCTTCGCCGCGTTCGTGAGCGCGAGGCCGCGGTCGCGATATGGATTTGGGGCGAGAACTATTCTCTTCATGCCTTATCCAGCTCCCCGTGTGAGGCGGCGACTATGGCCGCGATATCCGGCCTGATGCCGGCACCCTCGCCCTTGAGCAGGTAGGCGAGGTATTCTATATTCCCCTCCGGCCCACGGATGGGCGAGTAGTCGAGGCCCTCAAGCCTGTAGCCAGCGGTGGGGAAAAACTCGGCCATTTCCTTGAGCACGCGCTCGTGTACGGCGCGGTCGCGCACGACGCCTTTCTTTCCCACGTCCGCCCTGCCGGCCTCGAACTGCGGCTTTATTAGGCAGACGCACTGCCCGTCCGGCTTCAGCAGCGCATGGACGGCTGGCAATATGAGCCGGATGGAAATGAAGGAGAGGTCCATGACCGCGAGATCCATCCTCTCCGGGAACATGTCCGGCGTGAGGCCGCGCGCGTTGGTGCGCTCCATTACCACGACGCGATTGTCCGTGCGCAGGCTCCAGGCAAGCTGGCCGTAGCCCACGTCGACGGCGTAGACTCGCGCCGCTCCGTTTTTTAAGAGCACATCGGTAAAGCCGCCGGTGCTCGCCCCGCAGTCAATACAAATCATACCCGCGGGGTTGATATTGAAAACGTCTAAGGCCTTTGCGAGCTTGAAGCCGCCGCGCGAGACATAGGGGCAGGCGCTGCCGCGCACCTCTATTTCCGCCTCATCGCCGACGGGGGTGCCGGGCTTATCCGACCTCTGCCCGTTGACATAGACAAGGCCGCTCATTATCGTAGCCTTCGCCTTCTCGCGGCTCTCCGCGAGGCCGAGCTCCGTAAGGCGCTGGTCGAGTCTCTTACCCTTCATGCACTAGCTCCTTTACAGCCGAGGCGATGGCGGCGGCGTCAATGCCGCAGCGCGCCCTCAGCTCCGCCGTGGTACCCTGCCCGACTATGCCGCTGCCCAGGTTGAGCAGCCTCGCGCGCAGCAGCCGGCCGGAAAGAGCGGCTGCTGCGAGGGCCCTCACACCCACGCAGCCTGCGGCGCAGGCCTCCTCGGCGAAGACTACGCGCTCCGTGCCCAGGGCCTGGAGGAGTTCCGCCTCCGGCAGCGGGCAAATCCTGCCCAGCTTGACTATGCGCGCCGAAATGCCGTCCGCGGCGAGCATACGCTGCGCCTCGAGCGCTTCGTTTACCATCGTGCCGCAGACGACTATCGCGGCGTCCGCGCCATCTCCGAGCCTGCGCACGGCGAGCGCGCCTCCGGACTTATACTCCCCCTCGCCGCCGCGCGGATAGCGCAGCGCGACGGGGCCCGGTGTCTCGTAGAGCGCGGCGTGGAGCATGTCCTTAAGCTCCGCGAAGGATGCGGGACACTAAAGCGTCATGCCCGGCACGGTGGAGATATAGGCAGCGTCGAAGACGCCGTCGTGCGTCTCTCCGTCCTCACCCACCAGCCCGGCGCGGTCTACGCCGAAGACGGCGTGCAGGCCCAGCAGCGAAACGTCGTGGATGAGCTGGTCGTAGCTGCGCTGCAGGAAGGTGGAATAAATCGCCGCGACAGGTATGAGCCCCTGCTTGGCCATGCCGGCAGCCATGGCCGCCGCGCCGCCCTCGGCGATGCCCGCGTCGAAAAAGCGCTCCGGGAACCTGCTCTCAAAGGGCGAGAGGCCCGTTCCGTCGGCCATGGCGGCGGTGATGGCGGCGATGCGGCCGTCGGCCTCGGCCAGGCGCAGCAGCTCCCGCCCGAAAACGCCGGAGAAGCTCTCCCCGGAGCGGCACAGCTCGCCGGTAGCGGCGTCGTAGGGCCCTACGCCGTGGTACTTGTCCGGGTGCAGCTCCGCCATGGGGTAGCCGCGGCCCTTCCTGGTTATCACATGCAGCAGCACGGGTATGCGCATGTCCCGCGCCCAGGTGAGCGCGCTGATAAGGCCCTTGATGTCGTGCCCGTCCACGGGGCCGAGATAGTAAAAGCCCAGGTCGTCAAAAACGTTGGCGGGCAGTATCGCGCCCTTGACCTGTTCCTTGACGGCGTGGATGGCGTTGTACAGCGGCTTCACGCGTCCGACCGTGCCGCGGTAGCGGCGCTTGAAGTCGAAATAGGCCGGGCGCACGCGCATGCGGCTGAGCAGGCGCGCCATGCCGCCCACATTGCGGCGGATGCTCATGGCGTTGTCGTTGACTATGACCACGAGCAGCTCGCCGCTCTGCCCGGCGTTTGAGAGCCCCTCATAGGCGAGGCCGCCGGTGAGCGCGCCGTCGCCGATGAGGGCGCAGACCTCGTAGTTTTCACGCCGGAGCGTGCGCGCGCGGGCCATGCCGAGCGCGACGGCGACGCTGTTCGAGGCGTGACCGGCGATGAAGGCGTCGGCCGCGCTCTCGCCCGGCTTGGGGAAACCGGAGACGCCGCCGGTGCGGCGCAGCTTGGCGAAACCGGCCATGCGGCCCGTGAGCAGCTTGTGCGTGTAGCACTGGTGGCCCACGTCGAAGACTATGCGGTCGCGCCATGGGTCGTACACGCGGTCCATGGCCACGCTGAGCTCCACCGTGCCCAGGTTGCTGGCCAGGTGCCCGCCGGTGTGGGAAAGGCTCTCTATTAAAAACGCGCGAATTTCAGCGCAGAGCTCAACGAGCTGCCCCTCGGAAAGGGCGCAGAGGTCCTCGTGGCTCCTGATGTTTTCCAGTATAGACAATATAGGTACCTTCTGTAATTTTTCTTGCTTCTACTATAGCAAAATCCGCCCCGGTTTGCAATACGACCGGGGCAGATTTTATAAAAATATGCAATGTATATTCACTTGCGGCGCTCCGCCAGCCTCGTAGCCAGCTCGGTGAGGAAGCCGTCGGTATCGATAGCCCTGACCGTGCCGCAGGCGGAAGCGCTTATCTCGTGCACCATGCGCGCGCACTCGGCCTCGCCGTAGAGGCTCATGAAGGTGCTCTTTCGGTCGCGCTTGTCCGAGCCGATGGGCTTGCCGAGCTCAGATACGGTGCTCATGACGTCGAGCATGTCGTCGCGGATCTGGAAGGCCGCGCCGAGCTCCGCGCCGTACCTCCCCGCAATTTCAAGCGCCTTCTCGTCCGCGAGCGCCGCCGCCGCGCCGAGCATACAGGCGCCCGCGAGCAGCGCGCCGGTCTTGCGGCTCTGGAGCGAGCGCAGCTCCTCGGCGCTCAGGGCGTGGCCCTCGGCGGAAAGGTCCATGAACTGCCCGCCGCAGATGCCGTCCACGCCCGCGGCCCCGGCGAGGATTTCGGCGCAGCCCGCCCTCGCCTCAACGGGCAGCGGCGAGCGGAGTATCGTCCCGAAGGCCTCGGCCTGCAGCGCGTCGCCCGCGAGGACGGCCGTGCTCTCGCCAAAGACCTTGTGGTTCGTAGGCTTGCCGCGCCGGAGGTCGTCGTCGTCCATGCAGGGCAGGTCGTCGTGTATGGGCGAGTAGGTGTGCAGCATCTCGACGGCGCAGGCAACGGGCAGCGCCTTTTCCGGCTCAAGGCCGTTGAGGCGCGCGAACTCGAGCACCAGCACGGGGCGTATCCTCTTGCCGCCGGCGGTGAGGGAGTAATCCATCGCGTCGAGCAGGCCGTCGAACTCATAGCCGCGCTCAGAGCCGAAGCAGCTCTTGAGCGCGGGCTCTATCATCTCAAGATAGGCTTTATAGCGCTCGTCGAAGGTCATTTTGCGGCCTCCTCAAAGGGCTCCTCGACCGGCTCGCCGTCGGATCCGGCGCGCAGCTTTACTATCGTCTGCTCGGCCTCGTCGAGCTGCTTTGTGCAGGAGCTCACGAGGGCCGCGCCCTCCTCAAAGAGCTTGAGCGAGTCTGCCAGGCCGGCCTCGCCGCTCTCGAGCGTCCTCACGATGTCGCCCAGGCGGGTGAGCTGCTCTTCAAATGTCGGTGTGCGCTTAGTCCTTGTTGCCATATTTCTCCTCCACTCGGCAGCCGAGCGCGCCGTCGTTGAGGCGCAGCGTCAGCCTGTCCCCTATGTTTACGCCCTCCGCCGTGCGCAGGGCCATTCCGTCCTCGTCCATTGCAATCGAGTAGCCGCGCGATAAAACCTTCAGAGGGCTGAGCGCGTCGAGCTTGGCGGCCAGGCGGGCAAACTCGCCCTTTTTCCGGTTCAGGGCGGCGTCCAGCGCGCCATTCAGGCGCGTCTGCGCGTTTTCCACCCTCGACCGGCGCTTTTC
>CALWYR010000119.1 GCA_944385805.1 uncultured Oscillospiraceae bacterium | reverse complement strand
CGGCGGCGGCCTCGAGGTCGCGGAAGTCGCTGCTGACGCCGCTGACGCCCAGGACGCCGGACTTCTTGTTGAGGATGTTCAGCGTCTCGTCGATATCCCAGCCGTACTTGTTCATGAGGAACTGCATAGCGCCCGGGTCGATGTCGCCGACGCGGGTGCCCATGGGCAGGCCGACCAGCGGGGTGAAGCCCATGGAGGTGTCGACGCTCCTGCCGCCGTCGATGGCGCAGATGCTAGAGCCGTTGCCCATGTGGCAGCTTATGAGCTTGAGCTCCTCTATCGGCTTGCCCATGAGCTCGGCGCAGCGGCCGGAGACATAGCGGTGAGAGGTGCCGTGGAAGCCGTAGCGGCGCACGCCGTCGTTCTTGTAGTACTCATAGGGCAGGGCGTACATATAGGCCTTGGCGGGCATGCTCTGGTGGAAGGCGGTGTCGAAGACCGCGACCTGGGGCACATCCTTGCCCATGACCTCGACGCAGGCGTTGATGCCGGTGATGTTGGCGGGGTTGTGCAGCGGGGCGAAGGGCGTGCAGTCGGCGAGGGCCTTCATGACCTCGTCGGTTATCAGTACGCTGCCGGCAAAGGCTTCGCCGCCGTGGACGACGCGGTGGCCGACGGCGTCAATCTCGTGCATGGAGCCGACCACGCCGTACTCGGCGCTGGTGAGCTTGTCGATGACCGCGGCGATGGCCTCGGCGTGGCTGGGCAGGGGCAGGTCCTCGTTGAAGACGCTCTTGCCGCCCACGAGCGGGGTGTGCTTGAGGTGACCGTCGATGCCGATGCGCTCGCAAAGGCCCTTGGCGAGGAGCTGCTCGCCCTCCATGTCGATGAGCTGATACTTCAGCGAGGAGCTGCCGGCGTTGATGACCAATACTTTCATTTTGCGTTACCTCTCTTTGCTATTGTCAAATTCGCTGTGAGATAGTAAGATGTACACACATACACCTACATTCTATCCCCTTCTCGCTCAAAACGCAAGAGCTTTCTGGAGGTGAGGGCATGAAAATCGCGGGCATAGTCGCCGAGTACAACCCCTTCCACAACGGGCATGAGGCCCACATAGAGGCCACGCGCGCCGCCCTGGGCGCGGACACGGGCATAATCTGCTGCATGTCGGGCGACTTTGTGCAGCGCGGCGAGGCCGCGCAGTGGTCAAAGCTCGCCCGCGCCGAGTGCGCCGTGCGCTGCGGCGCGGATCTGGTCTTCGAGCTGCCGGTACAGTGGGCGCTCTCCTCGGCGGAGGGCTTCGCGCGCGGCGCGGTGGGGCTCCTCAACGCGCTCGGCGTCGTGGATTACCTCAGCTTCGGCTCGGAGAGCAATAGCGCCGGGCCCCTCGAACGCGCGGCCGAGGCCCTGCTCGACCCCGCCGTGGACGCGGCGATAAGGGCGGAGCTGCCCTCCGGCGAGAGCTACGCCGCCATCCGCCAGCGCGTGCTCGAGCGCTTCATCGGCGCGGACGCGAAGGTGGTGGAGACGCCTAACAACATCCTCGGCGTGGAGTATATCAAGGCGCTCTACGAGGAGCGCTCGCGCATGGAGCCCCTGGCCGTGCAGCGCTCCGGGGCCGACCACGACCGCAGCGGCACGGGCCGCATACGCTCGGCGAGCGAGATACGGATGCTCACCGCCGCGGGCAAGCCCATCGCGCCCTTCATGCCGCGCGCGGCTTACGCGATATTGGAGCGCGAGCGCGAGCAGGGGAGGGGCCCCGTGCTCATGCGCAGCCTGGAGACGGCGATACTCTCGCGGCTGCGCATGCTCCCCGCGGAGGACTTCGCCGCCCTGCCGGACGCCGCCGAGGGGCTCGAAAACCGCCTTATGGCCGCGATGGAGGAGCCCACGCTCGACGGCGTTCTCGCCGCGGCCAAGAGCAAGCGCTACGCCCTCGCGCGGCTCAGGCGCATGTGCATGTGTGCCGCGCTTGGCGTCCGCGCGGGCATGAACTACGGCGCGCCGCATTACGCGCGCCTGCTGGCCGCCAACGCGCGCGGCCGCGAGATGCTGCGCTCGATAGAGAGCCGCTCGCTGATACCCTTGATAACCAAGAGCGCCATGGGGCGCAAGCTCCCGCGCGAGGCGCGCGAGGTCTTTGAGCTCAACGCCCGCGCGCGCGACCTCTTCGTGCTGGGCTGCCCCACGCAGGCCGAACGCCGCGGCGGCTCCGACTGGCGCCTGACGCCGGTAATGGCCGGCTGAGCCGTCCCCTCCCGCGCCCCGGGAGGGGATTTTAACGCAATTCTGTCGCTTTTACACAACACAGCGCCAAAAAGTTATCAACGATTTTCGCACTTCATTTCAATAAATCCCTTGCATTATGAAAAAAGGCGTAGTATAATATGGCCCAAGGCTGAGAAATACATTTGTCCGCCGCGCGCGGACAATACGGCCAAGGAATAGGAGGAATAAGAAATGAAGAAGATTCTTGCACTGCTTCTTGCTCTCGTCATGGTCTTCGCTCTCGCCGCCTGCGGCGAGGAGCCCGCCCCTGCCGAGTCCGCTGATCCCGGCGCTGAGAGCGCCGCCCCCGCCGATGGCGACAAGGTCGTCAAGATCGGCGTCTTCGAGCCCCTGACCGGCGACTCCGGCGCCGGCGGCAAGCAGGAGATGCTCGGCATGCAGTACGCCAACTACCTGACCCCCACCGTTGAGATAGGCGGCGAGGAATACACCGTCGAGCTCGTCCCGGCCGACAACGCCTCCAGCGCCGACCGCGCCCCCACCGCCGCGGCCCAGCTGGTCTCCGAGGGCGTCAGCATCGTCCTCGGCACCTACGGCTCTTCCGCCGCCATCGCCGCGGGCCCGACCTTCGAGCAGGCTCAGATCCCGGCCATCGGCGTCACCTGCACCAACCCGCAGGTCACTGAGGGCAACGAGTACTACTTCCGTATCTGCTTCCTGGATCCCTTCCAGGGCACCGTCCTCGCCACCTACTCCATCGAGCAGCTGGGCGCTCAGAAGGCCTACCTCCTCGGCGAGCTGGGCAACGAGTACGATAACGGCCTCATGAACTACTTCGAGGAGGCCTTCACCGAGCTTGGCGGCACCGTCGTCAAGGACAACTTCCCGACCAACAACTCCGACTTCACCAGCTACCTGAACAAGGCCGTCAGCGAGGGCGCGGACGTCATCTTCTGCCCCGTTTCCATCGCTTACTCCACTCAGATAGTCGCCCAGGCCAAGAGCATGGGCCTCGGGACCCCCATCCTCGGCTCCGACACGCTGGACAACAACACCGTCCTCGAGGCCGCCCAGGACAGCAGCGTCGACCTGCGCGTCTCCACCTTCTACGCCGACGGCGCGAACCCCGAGTTCGACGCGGGCTTCAAGGAGTGGATCAACTCCGACCCCGAGAACCTCACCAATAACGGCGGCAACGACACCATCGCGGCTGTCTCCGTCATGGGCTACGACGCCTACTATGTCGCCCTCGAGGCCCTCAAGGCCGCCGGCACGACCGACTCCGTCGCCGTGCAGCAGGCCCTCTGGGATGTCGAGTACGACGGCATCACCGGCCACATCGCCTTTGACGACGTGAACGGCGACGCTGTGCGCGACACCGCCTTCATCAAGATTGCCGACACCGAGAACAACGTCTGGACCTCCGGCGGCAGCCAGCAGGTTGCCTCCTGAGCTGCGGCTCGGCGAAACATAATTAAGTAAAACCTTTGCTTTGGCGGGGGCTTCGGCCCCCGCCAAACAGTGTCAGAGAAAGACGTGGGCTGTCTCGCAAGGGAACAGGCGGGAGCTATTTCTTTGCGAGGCAGTCCAATAAGGAAGGAAGGAATCCAAGTGCAATTTGCTGTGTCCATCCTGCTGTCGGGCATCTCCGTGGGCGGACAGTACGCGCTTATCGCCATAGGCTACACCATGGTCTACGGCATACTGCGCCTCATAAACTTCGCTCACGGCGACGTCTTCATGGTGGCGGGACTCCTGGTCGTGTACATGTCGGCCAGCATGCCGCTGTACATATCCATACCCCTGATGATAGTGTTCGTCGTCGCGCTCGGCTTCTGCATAGAGCGCGTGGCCTACAAGCCGCTCAGAAGCGCGCCGCGCATGTCCGTCATGATAAGCGCGATAGGCGTGAGCTTCCTCATCCAGAACTTCGCGACCTACTATACCGGCGGCCTGCCGCAGATGTACCCGGTAATCCCCTTCCTGAGCGACACGGTCACCATCTACGGCACCAGCACCAAGTGGGTCACCATCATCACGCCCTTCCTGGTCGTGCTCCTGGTCATCGCGCTCACGCTGCTCATCAACAAGACCAAGATCGGCCTCGCCATGCGCGCGGCGGCCAAGGACTTCGAGACCTGCCAGCTCATGGGCATCAAGATAAACTCGGTGATCAGCTTCACCTTCATCATAGGCAGCGCCCTCGCCGCCATCGGCAGCGTGCTGTACTTCACCAACTACCAGAGCATAGTCCCGCTCTCCGGCGCGATGCCCGGCCTCAGGCCTTCGTCGCGGCGGTCTTCGGCGGCATAGGCTCCATCCCCGGCGCGGTCATCGGCGCCTTCATCATCGGCATCTGCGAGAACATCATCAAGGGCACGAGCCTCACCGTTTTCTCCGACGCCTTTACTTTCGCCCTGCTCATCGTGATTCTGGTGGTCAAGCCCACCGGCCTCTTCGGTGAGAAGAGCACGGACAAGGTCTGAGGAGGTGCCGCATGTCTGCCGTTACACTTGAAAAAAAAAACAAAAAGGGCTCCTTCCTCGCCCTCATCGGCGTGCTGGTCGTGCTCGCCCTCACGATAGTGCTCGAGAACGTCCTCGACCCCAACGCCAACATCATCGTCTTCACCGCCCTCAAGAAGGGCGCGGTCTACGCCCTCGTGGCCGTCAGCATGAACCTCTTAAACGGCTTCACGGGCCTCTTCTCCCTCGGCCAGGCGGGCTTCATGCTCCTTGGCGGCTACACCTTCGCCATCCTCACCATCCCCGTCGAGGCGCGCGAGAGCGTCTACTACATCTTCGACGGCGCTGCGATAAACTTCTCCCTCACGGAGTCGCTGCAGAACCTCTTCGGCGGCAGCGGCGTGGGCGGAGCGGTCGGCTTCGTGCTCGGCATCCTTGTCGCCCTCGTCTGCGCGGGCCTGGTCGCGGCCTTCTTCGCCTGGCTTATCGGCCTGCCCGTCCTCAAGCTCAAGAGCGACTACCTCGCCATCGCCACCCTCGGCTTCGCGGAGATCATCCGCGCTATCTTCCAGTGGGAGCCCCTGGGCAAGATAACCAACGGCGCGAACGCCCTCAAGAGCTTCCCGACCCTGAACAACTTCAACATCGTAAACGCCGACGGGCAGATTGTCCTGCGGCTTTCCACCTTCGCGGCCTTCGCCATCGCGGGACTGTGCATCTGGCTCGTCGTGCTGCTCATCAACTCCAGCTACGGCAGGGCCTTCAAGGCCATACGCGAGGACGAGATAGCCGCCGAGGCCATGGGCATCAACCTCGCCAAGCACAAGCGCATGAGCTTCATGATAAGCTCCTTCTTCGCCGGCGTCGGCGGCGCGCTGCTCGCGATGTTCATGAACCAGGTGCAGGCCAAGACCTTCACCTCCACCATGACCTATGAGATACTGCTGATAGTCGTCCTCGGCGGCATCGGCTCCGTCTCCGGCAGCGTGATAGCCGCCTTCCTCTACATGGCCTGCAGCGAGTGGTGGCTGCGCTTCCTCGACGTGCCCACCGCCTTCCAGAGCGAGGGGCGCTACTGGACCTTCATCGCCGTGCTCGCCGTCGCCGCCGTGCTCATAACTCTGCTGCTCCTCTGGCGCAGGAAGAAGGGCGGCGCGAAGAAGCTCGGCGAGATGTGGTCGGCCTTCCTGCCCGGCGTCGTGATTCTGGGCTACGACATCTATTACCTGACAACGGGCAGCCGGGACGTGCCCTTCCTCAACTCCGGCTTCCGCATGGTCGTCTTCAGCGTCATCATCATGGTTGTCGTGCTCTTCTTCCGCCGCGGCCTCTTCGGCGACAAGGAGCTGCCCTATGTGCTGCGTCAGATAGGCGCCTTCTTCAAGCGCCTCTTCTCCGGCGGCAAAAAGACCGTCGCAGCCAATGCCAACAACGAAAAGGAGGGCGGCGCCAATGAGTGAGAACGTCCTGCGCATGGAGAACGTCACCATGCAGTTCGGCGGCGTCGTCGCCGTCAACAACCTCTCGATAGAGGTGAATAAGGGCGAGATCGTCGCCCTCATAGGCCCCAACGGCGCGGGCAAGACCACCGCGTTCAACTGCGTCACCGGCGTCTACCAGCCCAGCAACGGGCGCATAGAGTTCATGGGCGAGACCATCGTCCGCAACCACCCGAGCGGCAAGCTGGCCAAGGCCTACCTCGGCGAGCACGCCACGCTCTACTCCGCGAACTACAATGGCGAGGACGACCCCGAGGCCCTCGAGGCCATCGCCGCCGAGAGCGACGAGGCCAAAAAGGCCGCGCTCCAGGCTGAGTTCGACAAGGCCGCGAAGGCGCGCGTCGAGGCCGCGAAGGCCAATGACCCCGACGCCCTCAGCAACAAGGTCATCGCCCCGACGCCGGACAGGATAACCCAGCTCGGCATCGCGCGCACCTTCCAGAACATCCGCCTCTTCTCCGCGCTGAGCGTGCTGGATAACGTCCTCATAGCCAAGCACATGCGCGCCAAGCAGAACGTCTTCTCCGCCACGCTCCGCCTCAACGCGAAGGAGGAAAAGCGCATGAGGGAGGAGGCCATGGAGCTCCTCGCCGAGCAGGGCCTCGACCACCTCAAGGACGAGGTCGCGGGCTCGCTGCCCTACGGCATACAGCGCCGCCTCGAGATAGCCCGCGCGCTCGCCACGAGCCCGAAGCTGCTGCTGCTCGACGAGCCCGCCGCCGGCATGAACCCGCAGGAGACGCAGGAGCTCGGCGAGTACATCGTCGAGATAAAGAAAAACCACGACCTCACGATACTCATGATCGAGCACCACATGGACCTCGTCATGCAGTTTTCCGACCGCATCTACGTCATTGACTTCGGCAAGCTCATCTCCGCCGGCACGCCCGACGTGGTTAA
Source organism: uncultured Oscillospiraceae bacterium (assembly GCA_944385805.1). GTDB lineage: Bacteria > Bacillota > Clostridia > Oscillospirales > Oscillospiraceae > Scatomorpha. The sequence continues at coordinate 4,431 of CALWYR010000119.1, read as the reverse complement.
GGCGGACAAGAGGGTCATAGACGCATACCTGGGGGTGGTCGAATGAGCGACGTGATACTGAGCATAAAGGACCTCAAGGTCAAATACGGCGGCATCGAGGCCGTCAAGGGCATCTCCTTCGACGTGCGCGAGGGCGAGATAGTGACGCTTATCGGCGCCAACGGCGCGGGAAAGAGCTCCACGCTGCGCACGATAGCGGGCCTTGTCAAGCCCGCCGGCGGCTCCATAAGCTTCAAGGGCGAGGACATCACCGGCGCGGATCCCACGGAGATAGTCAAGCGCGGCATAACCCTCGTGCCCGAGGGACGGCGCATCTTCGCCGACCTCACCGTGCTCGACAACCTGCGCATAGGCGCGTATCTGCGCCACGACTCGCTCAAGGAGGACATCGAGTGGGTGTACAGCCTCTTCCCGCGCCTCGCCGAGCGCTCCTGGCAGGCGGGCGGCACCCTCTCCGGCGGCGAGCAGCAGATGCTCGCGGTTGCCCGGGCGCTCATGAGCAGGCCAAAGCTCATCATGATGGACGAGCCCAGCCTCGGCCTCGCGCCGATAATCGTCCGCGGCATCTTCGACATCATCCGCGAGATAAATAAGCGCGGCACGACGATACTGCTCATCGAGCAGAACGCCAACATGGCCCTGCAGACCGCCGACACCGGCTACGTCATGGAGACGGGGCGCATAACCCTCTCCGGGACCGGCGAGGAGCTGCTCAGAAACGAGGCCGTACAGGCGGCCTACCTGGGCACCTGAGGGGACTGAACGCCGCCTCGGGCGGGCGCTCTCCCGGCAGGGCACAGAAAAAAGCAGACGGAACCGGCAGGTCCCGTCTGCTTTTTACGTTTTACTTCTCATCCAGGAGCTTGACTGCGTCGTCGGCGAAGCTGCATATCAGGCGGTCGAGCATCGCCAGGAGTGAGGCGGCCTTCTCGCCCGTGTGTGGGTCGGCCTGGCGCTCCCTCAGGGCCTTGAGCCGGTCTATTGTGCGCTGGTTGAGGCCAAGGGCGTTGAAGTAGTCGCTCTCCAGGGCCTTCCTGGAGGCGTCGGTGTCGGGCTCGTCAAAACCCAGCAGGAAGTCCGGCGTGGTGCCGAAGTAGCGCGCTATCTCGCAGACCGTGGCCGCGCCGGGGGTTGTGGGCGCGCCGCCCTTGGGCTTGAGGTATTTGCGTATCGCAGGGCGCGAGACGCCGACGGCGTCGGCCAGCTCCTGGATATTGACGGGCCTGCCCGCGGCGTTGTTGCCGTTCATGAGATAGGCCAGGCGCTTGCGGAAGACGTCGTTGATGGTCTCCTGCCCGCTCTCGGGCACAAAGGTCTCGGCCGCGTCGAGCACGCGCTCGCGGCGCTTGGGCTGCTTCTCCTGCCTGGGGGGACGGGCGGGCTTCTCCTTTACCTTCTTTTCCTTTGCCGGCCTGTCCGGGGCCCCGGCGGTTTTTTCTTCATCCATGGCACATTCCCCTTGCCGTAACTTCAGTTACACACATGATACCATGCGCCGCCGCGCCTGTCAACGACAAAGCCTCCCCGAGAGGGGAGGCTTTGGCATCTTACCTGTAGAGGGCGATTATCTCGGCGAGGCTCGCCTCGCTTACCGCGCTGGCGGGGCCGTGGCACATGTCGAGCGTGAGCTGCTCGGCCTCGCTGAGCTCAGGCTTGGCGTTGAGGCGGCCGGCGATTTCGCGGCACTTGAACTTCATGATGAGCTTCATGGGCCCCTTGAGCTTCGCGATGTCAAAGCCGCCCTGGAGATAGAACACGGGCACGCTCTCAGGGATGCTCATCGTCGCGCGAAGGCCCTCGGCCAGCTCGGCCGACGGCGGACTCATGCCCACGCCGACGGCGCAGACGACGCTGTACTTCTTCGCGCACTTCTTGTAGCCGACTATCATGCCGGCGAAGAGCCAGCCGAGGTAGATGACCTCGGCGCCCCTGTGGCAGTCGGGCACGCTGCCGAGCTTATAGCTGGGCATGTCCAGCGCGCGGCTCAGCAGCTTGGCGTACTGCTCGGTGAAGCCGGTGTTGGAGCTGTAGACGATTATCTTAGAGTTTACCATCAGACGACCTCCTAATCAGGTTTTTACGCGTTCCATGACACAAGTATAACAGACTTCCCGCAAAATGCAAGGGCTTTGCGGGAAGTTATACAATATATCCTCGGGCCTGCCGCCGTGGTTTTGGTCAAACCGCCGGGGTTCAGAGCTCGCGGTACATGGCGGGGGCGTCGGCCTTGAGCGCGTGCTCGTCGACGGAGACGACCTCCACGCGCAGCGTGCGCTCGCCGAAGGCGACGGCGAGCACGTCGCCGGGCTTCACCTCCGCGCCGGCCTTCACCACGCGGCCGTTGATGCTGACGCGGCCGGAGTCGCAGGCCTCGTTGGCCACGGTGCGGCGCTTTATGAGCCGCGATACCTTGAGATATTTATCAACGCGCATGTTTACCTCCTCAGTCCAGAAGCCGCCCGTCGCAGTCCTCGGGCCTCAGCCAGGGCGAGAGCTGGGCGATGACGGCGTCCATGCTGCGCTCGTAGCTGCCGTCCGCGGCCTCGAAGCTCATGTCGCCGCCGCCCAGCGCGAGGGAGGCCGCGACCCTCGTCCCGCGCCCCTCGCCGCTCGAGAGCACGAGCGCGCCGCCGTGCGACTGGCAGACGGCGCTCGCCACGCGCAGCCCGTCGCCGGCGCCGCTGAAGGCCGCCGAGAGCGCCGCGCCGTCCATGCCCGTGCCGTTGTCGTCGACGACGAGCTCCGCGATCTCGCCGCGCTTCCTCAGCGTGATGGAGATGAGCCCGTCCTCGCCGAGGTGCATGAGGCTGTTGACCACAAGGTTGAGCAGCATGAGCTCGATAAGCCCGCGGTCGCCCAGGATGGTGAGCTCGCCCGGGCAGGAGCACCGGAGCGTCACGGCGCGCCCGCGCAGGAAGAACTCCAGCGTCTGGCACAGCTCGCTGACGCAGAGCGAGAGGTCGAAGCTCCTGCGCGTCACGTGCAGGTCGCCGCGCGCGGCCGAGTCGTCGGCCAGGCGCAGTACGGTGCGCCGCCAGAGCCGGTAGTTGAGCAGGCGCAGCCGCCTCACGGCGCTCTCCGTCGGCGTGACGCCGTCCTCGAGCATGCGCAGCTGCTCGCGGATGAGCGAAACCGTGTCAGAGAGCTCGTTCATGAGCTGCGGGTCGCTGCCGGCGGGCTCGAGCGGCCTGATGATATAGGCGGCGAGGCCCATTATCTCGCGCAGGCTCACCGCGCAGCTCCGGCCCCGGAGCTCGCAGGCGGCGGTCTCCCCCGCGGAGAGGGAGAGCGCGCCCGAGGGCAGCGCCTCGCTGAGGCTCTTGCCGGTCAGGTCTCCCATGGCGGCCCGCGCGGCGGCGTTCATATAGCATATCCTGCCGTCGGCGGCGCAGATAACGCGCTCGCCGAGGGCGTCCAGCAGAGCGCTTAGCTCCACAAATTTGTCAGACATAGGCACCTCACAATTCCGCGGCAGTTTGCAATCCGCCGCTAATACCTATAATATCAGCTGTTTTGCGAAAAGACAACTGTTTTCGACTATCTTTGACGCTTTCATTTTTGAGACGTCTCCGGGGGCGGAAAAGTGTCCTTAAATTTAACAAGACGCGGCTCTCAATACTATGATATGCAGTATCCGAGGCCCGGCTCGGGGTCAAAAATTGGCAAGGCCGACAAAACGTATGGAATGTTTAGAATATCGCAAATAGGTATTGAAATTTTTTGAGGTTTGTTATAGAATAATCACGGCCAAAATACAGCTTATAAAACCCATTTCAGATATGGAGGAATTACAAATGAGCATCCGTATTGGTATCAATGGCTTTGGTCGCATCGGCCGTCTGGTCTTCCGCGCCGGCATCGTCCGCGACGACATCGAGATCGTCGCCGTCAACGCCCCGGACAAGAAGCCCGAGCAGATCGCCTACGCCACCAAGTACGACACCGTCCACGGCCGCTTCAACGGCACCGTCGAGGTCGCCGACGGCAACCTCGTCGTGAACGGCAAGACCGTCAAGCTCCTCAACTCCCGTGATCCTCGCGAACTCGGCTGGGGCGACCTGGGCGTCGACTACGTCCTCGAGTGCACCGGCAAGTTCCTCACCAAGGAAGCCGCCCAGGCCCACCTCGACGCCGGCGCCAAGGTCGTCGTCCTCTCCGGCCCCAGCAAGGACGACACCCCGATGTTCGTCTGCGGCGTCAACCTGGACAAGTACGACACCAGCATGACCGTCGTGTCCAACGCCTCCTGCACCACCAACTGCCTGGCTCCCCTCGCCAAGGTCATCAACGATAACTTCGGCATCGTCGAGGGCCTCATGACCACCGTGCACGCCGGCACCGCCAGCCAGCAGGTCGTCGACGCCTTCTCCAAGAAGAACTGGCGCCTGAGCCGCAGCTGCTTCGACAACATCATCCCCACCACCACCGGCG
>CALWYR010000118.1 GCA_944385805.1 uncultured Oscillospiraceae bacterium | reverse complement strand
GGCGATTAACCCCGCGGAGGTGGGCTAGGTCGTCACCAAGGAGACGCCGATAGCCGTGCTCGTGACACCGCTGGTCTCCATCTTCGTCGGCGTGGCGCTCGCCGCGCTGATTGCCCCGCCCATAGGCACGGCGGCAAACTATGTCGGCACGCTGATAGTCGAGGCCACAAAGCTGCAGCCCTTCTGGATGGGCATGGTAGTCTCCGCGCTTGTGGGCATAGCCCTGACGCTGCCCATATCCTCGGCCGCCATCTGCCACAGCTTCGGGCTGGTCGGCCTGGCGGGCGGCGCGGCGGTGGCGGGCTGCTGCGCGAACATGGTCGGCTTCGCCGTCATGAGCTTCCGCGAAAACCGCTGGGGCGGCCTGGTCAGCCAGGGCCTCGGCACCAGCATGCTCCAGATGGGCAACATAGTCCGCAACCCGAAGATATGGCTGCCCGCCATCGTCACGAGCATGATAACCGGCCCCATCGCCACCTGCGTCTTCAAGCTGGAGATGAACGGCGACGCCATAAACGCCGGCATGGGGACCTGCGGCCTCTGCGGACCAATCGGCATCTGGACGGGCTGGGTCAACCCCACGGAGACCGCCATCGCCAAGGGCGCGGCCGCGATAAGCCCGGGTTGGTTCGACTACCTCGGCCTGGTGCTCGTCTGCTTCGTCCTGCCCGCCATAATCTGCTGGGCCCTCGGCATATTGTGCCGGAAAATCGGCTGGATAAAGGACGGCGACCTCACCCTGACCTGACCGCATATACCCTAAAAAAACCAAAACCGCAGCCCAGTAAAACGGCTGCGGTTTTGACGCAGAGTGCAGGCGCTTTTGTGGGAATCCATTGAAAAAGCCCGTAATTACTAGGTTTTTGGCATTTGGCAAGTGGCGTTTTAGTGCAAAAACCGTTTTTCAAGGGCTTATTTTGGGGCGCTTCATGTTTTGGAGCGCCCTTTTTTCATGCCCAGGAGGTGATACAAATGGACCGTAAACTTGACACGAATTCAGGCGGCAAAATGGACGCTGGCGGCGAGCTTGTGACGCTCGCTTTAGCGGACTTGCGCCCGTTCAGCAGGCACCCGTACAAGGTGCGGGATGATGACGCAATGCGGGACATGGCCGAGAGTGTGAGGACTTGCTGCCAAGCGAGAGGGCGTTCGCGTACAAGTTGAAGCTGGAGGCCATACAGCATCAAGGGCAAAGGAAAGATTTAACTTCGGTTCAAGTTGAACCGAAGTTAAGGGCAAGAGACGTTATTGCTAAAGAAGCCGGTGAGAGCAGCGGTGTACAAGTCCAGCGCTACATCCGTCTCACCGAGCTTATCCCGCCGTTGCTGGACATGGTGGACGAGCGCAGGATTGCGTTCAACCCGGCTTATGAGCTTTCGTTCCTCACCAGGACGAGCAGGCTCTATTACTTGACGCCATGGACAGCGAGCAGGCCACGCCGTCGCTCTCTCAGGCGCAGAGGCTTAAGCAGTTTTCACAGCGCGGCGAGCTTGACGCCGCCGTGATACGCGCCATCATGTCCGAGGAGAAAAAGGAGGTCGAGCGCTAAGTAAATACCATACCACAAGCCGGGCATTGTCCCGGCTTTTTTCATTGGGGGTGAAACCATCGTACCACTACAAACCTGCTGACGTGGAGTGCGAATACTGCGTCGAGTGGCGGCAACGGAGGTGTCAGGCTGTGGGCTGCCCTTGGCTTGCCGAGCGCATTGAGGCTGGCGTGGTCAGCTATGCTTCTGCCGTGCGCGAGCTGTTCGGCGGCGTCGCGGATGAGGCGTTTATTGCTCGGCTTGGATTACTCGTGCTGCACTTCCGGGGCGCGTTCTGGCTCGACCGCGAGCACGAATTTAATACCCGCACGCTGCTTAGAAGCGTGGGCTATGGAGCGTGGAGAAGTCCGCGCTTTTTTGCTGCGCTTTACCTGTTCGGCTCCAACCGAGCGCTTATGAAGCGGGCGTGGAATGCCTGCCTGCCGGGCGGTTTTGAGCCGACGTTCTTGGTCATGCGCGGCGTTTCAGCGCACGACTATGTGCTCATACAGGCGGCAAAAGCCATCACCGGCAACGGCTCCGGGCTGGAGCTTGAGGATTTGGCCGACACCGAGGCCGTGGACGACACGGCCTTTAGGCTAATCGTGAATGCCCTGCTTATAGCCAACTACGGGGCTGGCGTTTTGAAATTGGGAGGTCATTAGAATGGCGGTTTTCCGCATTGAGAAGAACTCGGATTTTACCATCATGCCGAACTATCCGTTCCGGGATATGCGGCTGTCGTTCAAGGGACGCGGGCGGCGCGTACTACTTCCTGCGCGTCCGCAAGCGCAAGCCCGACACCAGCGGCGCGACCGACCTCGACGACTACGACTTCCCTGACGACGAGGATGAGGCCAAGTGAGATACCGTTTCACCAACAGCCCCTTCGAGCGCCTGATGACCCGCATCCCGCCCGCACCCGCACCGAACCCGCCGCCGAAGCCGCTCAAAGACCACTTCTGCCACGGCTGCGCACGGTATGGGCTGGGCTGTGTCCGGCCGTGCTATAGGGGGTAAAAAAATAATGTGTTGTTATTCTGCTGCTATTATGCTATAATAATGTGCAAAGGAGGCGACGCATATGCCGCTTATACGTCCCATCACGGATTTGCGCAACACTAACGAGATTTCGGACTTCTGCCACGCCAAGCGCGAGCCTGTCTTTATAACCAAAAACGGATATGGAGATTTGGTCGTTATGAGTATGGAAACCTACGAGGAGATGTTTGAAACCGCTAAAACCGACGCCGCCATCGCCGCGTCCGAAGCGGAGTACCGGCGCACCGGCAGGCTCCACGACGTTAAGGAGACGTTCGACGAGCTGAGAGGTAAATACCTTGGATGAGGGTGCAGCATACAGTGTAGGGCTGACGGACGAAGCCCGCCGAGACCTGGAGAGCATCTTCAGATACGTTGCGAAGAATTTGCAGGAGCCGGGAACTGCGATTTCCCTTATAGACGAGCTGGAGGGCGGGATGCTCTCGCTGAGCAATATGCCGCAGCGCTGCCCGGAAAGGCAGACCGGTGTTTACGCGGGCAAAGGCTACCGGCAGCTGCTCGTAAAGAACTACACAATAGTATTTAGAGTTGAGGAAATGACTCGCCGGGTGATAATACTGACGAGTCGCTATTCACGCAGCAATTTCTGATACTCAACCTACGCCAAGCGGCCAGCGAGAGCTGGCCGCTTTCATTTTAACGAAAAGGAGAAATGCCCTTGTACAAACTCATATAACCGAGAAGCCCTCCACGACAACGGTGAAAGGGCGCCGCATTATTTGAGCTTCCGGGGCGGGAAAAAGTGAGGGGCAATTTGCCCCTCACCTTTAATCCTTGAGCGCCGTTATTGGCACGACAAAGACCCCGTCAGGGCGGAGATACGCGGCGTTGGCCATGCCGCACACGACGCACATGGCGTCCGGCGCTTTGCCCTTAGGGTCTGCTTCAAATTCCCGCTTTATATTCACGAGATTTTTAGCGGCGTCGTCTATCTGGTTCGCGCCCAGCTTTATTTCAAAAGCGCACCACCGGCCGTCTGGCAGCTCAATCACGGCGTCTATTTCCCTGCCGCGATAGTCCTGGTAATGATATAGCTCGCCGCCGAACGACTCGGCGTATATCCTCAAATCCCGTTCGCACAACGCTTCAAAAAGGAAGCCGAGAGTTTCCAGATTTCCCAGCAGGCTTTGCGGCGTGGCCTTGAGAAGCGCGCAGGCGAGGGACGGGTCGGAAAAATGCCGCTTCTCGGCCTGTTTTATCCTCACAGATGAGCGCATACCGCTTGAGAACGGGGCCTGATTCTCCGTGAGGAACAGACGCTTAAACACGTCCAAATAGGCCGCAACGGTATCGCTGTCTATATCTTCGTCATCTACGGCTTTAATGTCGCGCACAAGCGTCTTGTTCGTCGCGGTAGTGCTCTCATTGCGCGCGAGCGAGCGGAGCAGCTGCCGCATCTTAGTCGTGTCGCGCTTGACGCCGTCCATGCGATATACGTCGTCGTCAATAACGGCGTTCAGGTATTCGCCCGGCAGCAGCGCCGCCTGATTGACCGGCAAGCCCAGGCTTCCGGGCCAACCGCCGCGAATTATGAGCTCTATAAGCTGCCGCAGATCCACTTCACCGGTCATGCACGGCCTTGCATGACCGCTGCAAATATCCAGAAGCGAGACCTTGCCGCTGGAATCGCCCGATTCATACAGCGACATGGGGCGCATGCGCAGCCGGGCTATTCGTCCCGCTCCGCTGTGGAGTATACCCTTGTGATTGGGAGTAGCCGAACCGGTGAGGATAAATTGCCCGCGCTCCGTAGTCTGGTCTACGCGGTATCGCACTGCGTCCCAGAGCGGCGGCACCTCCTGCCACTCGTCAATGAGTCTCGGAACCTGACCGTCCAGCACGAGCTCCGGGGACAGCTCCGCGAGCTGGCGGTTTTGGAAGTTGTTCGCCGGGTCGCCAATATATATCTCGCTTTTGCTGTGGTATGCGGCCGTCCACGTCTTCCCGCACCACTTGGGGCCTTCTATGCACACGGCCCCGAAGGCGGCGAGGTATTCATCCACCTTTTTATCTACCAGCCTTGGTTTGTATTTGCTCTTGTCCATCCGCGTCACCTCGAAGATTGATTGGCTTTATTATATCCTAATCGGGCGAATTTATCAATTACAATCGGTCGGATTTTGTAATTCTATTCCTATAATTTTTACGAAGGGAGGAAAACCTGCGCCAAAACGCGCGAAGTGTTCGCGGAGTACAAGGCATCGCGCTATTCGCGCAAATTCTACAATGCCCACGCTGATGAAACAGAGTAGCACCGACCGCCGCAACCGCGGTGAAAGATAAGCGTCCAACCGGGCGCGCCGCCGAAAAACTGCCCGACGGCAAGGCCGGGCAGTTTTGAGTTTCAGGGTTTGGGATGTGATCCCAACAAGCAAAAGGAGCGCGGGGACATTCCCCGCGCTCCGCGCGTTTGAGGCTTTGGGGGCCTCAACGCCCTGCTTGCAGCGCATTTGCTTCAAGATTAATCAGCATCTGGCAGCTTATAAGGGCTGCCCTTTTTATCATAGAGCAGCTGGCTCAGACCTGCGTCCCGCATGCGCGCTATGTTTTCAGCTATGACGTGTGGCGGCGACGGCATATCTGAGAGGATCCAGGCTATTGTGAGGCTCATGGACGCTACTGCGTGGTATTCGGTGGCAAAGCGGAGCGCGTCCGGCATTGGCTCTGAGCCATAGTAAAGCTGATGCCATTTGAGGTCGAATTTTTTACAGTATTCAATCATAAATTCGCGCAGGCAGTTCTGGTCGTTCATGGACAGGGCCTGCTTTAGAAAATGGTGATACTTCGCATAGCGGTCAAAAACGTCGAGGAGCGAGTCGTAATACTCGAGGTCTGAATCGACAGTTTTCCAGCGGGCGATTATTCTGTCAAGATATATCTGCTGGATGAGGTCGTTTTTATCGCGAAAATAGTTATAGAAGGTCTGGCGGCTGACGCCGGACTTTTTCTGTATGTCGCCGACGGATATCTTGGCAAGCGGCTTTTCGTTGCATAGCTCGAGCAACGCTTCCTCTATGAGCGAGCGAACATCAATGGCCACGGTTCAGCGCCTCCTTAAATATGTTATACGTCTTATGAGAGTCGTCAATTGACAATTCGCGCTAAAAGTCAACATTTTGACAATATCGGCCTCAAGTCCAGATTTGGATTGCTGAGGATTATCATAAATGGCGCAAGGGGATAATGCGCGTTAGAATTATAACACAAATTGTTCTTCAGCTCAATATTACAAAAAGAAAGGAAGATGCAAACATGGCTCTCAAGTATCCTGAGCTTTTTAAGCCCTTCAGGATAGGGCGCTGCGAAGTCAAGAACAAAATCGTCATGAGCGGCATGCACAACATCGGCTGGACGGACGAGTACGACCTGATTGACGACTGCGTAATAGATTACTTCGAGGCTCGCGCAAAAGGCGGCGTCGGCATGATTTTCACCGGCGCGAACCAGCCGGACTACCAGTTTGACAACGGCGTGGTTATGAAAAACCCCTTCCAGGAGCCGGTACAATTTCTCTCCCGGCATAAGAAGCTGGCCGACCGCCTTCATACTTACGGCACCAAGCTCTTTATTCAGCTCGCATACGGCTGCGGCCGCGTTGACTTTCCCGGCGCTATTGCAGGCGAGGCCGTGGCGGTCTCTGCGGGGCCAAACCGCTGGAACCCCGGTATTCAGCATCGAGAGCTGACTACGGACGAGGTCAACCGCATGATCGACGCGAGCGTCGAGGCGGCGAAGCTGTGCGTCCAGACGGGCTGCGACGGCATGGACATCAACTGCTACGGCGGCTATCTGGCAGACCAGTTCCTTCAGCCATGTTTTAACAAGCGCACCGACGAGTATGGCGGACTGGACGGCGGCATCCTCTGGATGAGCAAAATAGTCAAGGGCATTAAGAATGCCGTGGGGCAGAACTTCCCGGTCACCTGCCGCCTTGGCGTCAGGCAGTATATAAAGGCTCCCGGCGAGACCGGCGTCGAGGGCGAGGATTATCCGGAGTACGGCCGCACGGTGGAACAGAGCATCTACGTTGCCAAGAAGCTCGCCGAGGCGGGTTACGACGCTATCTATCTCGGCAACGGCACCTACGACAGCTTCTACTGGCTCTATCCGCCCATGTACCAGAAGGAGGGCCTCTGGCTTGACGACATAAGCAAGCTCACCGCCGAGATAGACGTCCCTGTAATTGCCGGCGGGAAGATACTCCAGCCCAAGATGGCCAACGATGCCATAAAGGACGGCAAGGTCACCGCCGTCGTGCTCGGCCGTCAGCTGCTGGCTGATCCCGAGTGGCCAAACAAGGCCAAGCTCGGTCTCGACGAGGAGATTCGACCCTGCATAGGCTGCAATTTCGGATGCATTGGCCACATCTTCGCCGGGCTGCCGCAGGCTTGCGCCGTGAACGCCAATCTTTTCCGCGAGAAGGAAATGGACAGCCTTGTCCCCGCCAAAACGCCCAAGAAGGTAGCGGTTATCGGCGGCGGCGTGGCCGGCATGGAGTGCGCGCGCATCGCCGCTCTGCGCGGCCATGAGGTCACGATATACGAAAAGGGCTCCAAGCTCGGCGGCACCTTCCTCGCCGCGAGCGTGGCCAGAAGCAAGGACGCGGAGCGCCGCCTCCTCGCCTGGTATGAGCTCCAGCTCAGAAAGGCCGGTGTCAAGGTGGAATACAGCACCGCGCTCACCCTCGCCGACGTGGAGAAGCTCGACTGCGACGAGATAGTCGTCTCCACCGGCAACAAGCCCAAGCTGCCGCCCGTTGCCGGAATCAACCAGGACAATGTCTACAGCCCCGTCAGGGTGTTCCTTGGAGAGGAAACGCTGCCCGAGGGCCGCGTGATCATAGTCGGCGGCGGCCTTGTCGGCTGCGAGCTCGCTGTATATCTGTGCGAGGAAAAGGGCTACACCGACGTAACCGTCGTCGAAGGTGCGAGCGAGCTCATGAGCGGCGGATTCGAGCCTATGCCGCTGCCGAACAAGCTCATGCTTATAGATTTGATGAAGTTCCACGGCGTCAAGGTGCTCACCAACACCATGCTCGACCACATTGATGGCGATAAGGTGTACCTCAAGCGCGGCGGCGAGGTGTCCGCTCTCGAGACCGACAGCGTGGTCATGTCCATCGGCTTCGACGCCAACGACGAGCTCTATAAGGAGATCAACGCCAACATCCCAAAGAAGGTCTGGCTGCTCGGCGACGCCAAGATGCCCAGCAATATCATGTTCGGCATTCGCGACGCCAACGCCATAGCCCGCGAGATTTAAGCTGTGGGAGGGGAAAAGGTATGCAGCCAACCGCAAAGCTGAAAAAGGCCCCGGCCTACCGCTTCATCGTGTTCGTGGAGATGCTGTTGTGCTACATACTCATCTACGCGGGCATACAGATGGTTGCCACGCTCGGCAGCGATATCATGGTCTGGCTCGACGTTTCCGAGAGCGAGCTCGGCGTGTTTTCCGCACTGGGCAACCCCTCGATGGCTGTGATGAGCGTCGTGGCCGGAGCGGTAACCGCGCGCATCGGAGGCAAGCGCGTTCTGGTTATAGGCCTTGTCATACTTGCCGCCTCCGGCGGCCTGTACCTCACCGGCCCTCAAAGCCTCGGCGTTCTGATTGTCATACGACTGATACAGGGCATTGGTACCGGTATGGTCAGCGCCACGGTGCAGGCGCTTGTCGCAGTCTGGTTCCCGGCTAAGGAACGCGGCACAGCCCAGGGCGCGCTCGCGGCCTTTTACGGTGCGAGTACAAGCATTGTCACCATCTATGCGAGCTTTATGAGCGCACAGCAGGTTATCTGGTATCAGACTGCCGGCTATATGCTGCTCGTCTGCGGGGCGCTGTTCGCCGTTATAGTGACCTTAGGCTATAAGGACATTGAAAAGACCTACGGCGTCAATGTCATCGACGAAGCCATAGAGGGCTATACGCCTCATACTGACGCTCCCGCCGAAAGCGGCGCTATTTCTGACTGGAAGCGGCCAAATAACTGGCACGACACGCTCCACCACCCCGCCTTCTGGCTGGTTGGGATTTCGCTCTTCTTCTACGGCGGCAGTTCCTTCGGCATGGGCTTTGTGCTCCCGCTCTTCCTCGCCGACGCCGGCTTCGACTCCGCGGCGCAGAGCGCGGTTATGACCTACGGCAGTCTCAGCTCGATAATCTTCAGCCTCGCCGGCGGTATAATAGCTGACCGGGTTTTCCATGGACGCAGGACGCAGGTCTATGCCATATCTTTCGGCGGAGCCGTGATATTTACGCTGATCGTATATTTCGCCGGCGGCGGAGCGAGCGTCGTCGTTATGAGCGCACTGTACTTTTTGATGATGGGCTTTGCCACGTTTTCAGGCGGGCCTGCATGGGTGCTGCCGGTAGAGATAGTAGGCCCGCAGATGGCGCAGCAGAACATGGGTACCTGCCTTCTCTTTTCCGGCATGGGCAGCACTGTTATGCTGCTGATTTACGGGTGGCTGGCTGAGGCCTTCAACGCCGGAATGAGCATGATAGTACTCGCCTGCTGCATGGCTATGCCCTGTATAATCGCGATAATTCTCGGTAAGAAGTACAAGGTTTGACCTTGAAAACATAATTCACATCACAAGGAGGAAAAAAGAAATGTCCCGTATGTTCACCGATGAAGAGCTCCAGGAAATGATAGTACCAACTTCTACCCGCATTCGCAATGCGTATAAGTCCGGGGACAAGGAGACGTGTAAGCAGCTGTGGAACAAGCTTGTTGACGACTATATGTGGGCCTATGACCTGCGCGTCAACTGGGATAAGGCTTTCACCGACTACATCTACAACAACATGGGCGGCGACGCACTGTATGAGGTTTGGCGTTTCCGCGGCTGGACCGAGGACCAGATCCGTCCCATGAAAATCAGCGAAGAAGTCCGTCAGCAGGGTCTCAAGATGATTGAGGACGGCAATGACTACGATGCCTTTGACAAGTTCCTCGACCATGAGTATTTCAAGTTCCGTCACAGCCACGACAAGCGCATCGAGTGGGAGACCATCATCATGGGCTATGTCTACCGCAACGCGGGGCCCGACGCGCTGTGGACGACCATGGCGAGCGTTACCCCGCAGTATTGGCAGCCGATGATAGACGCCGCCATAAACGGCACCTATAAGGACGCCGTCATGCAGCAGATTGCCGGCCTCGAAACGCATGGCGAGCCGCTTGAAATTATGGAGGACGACGAGAAGGTCGTTGTGTGGATGCGCCCCTGCGGTTCAGGCACTTTCCTCATGGAAAACCGCCATGTCTACGAAGCGCCTCAGAATTGCGCGCGCTGCAAGGCCTGTCCCCAGACCTGGAATATCGACAACTTCCCTGTCTATTGCGTCCACGCCCCGCAGCAGGAGATTCTGTCCATCAAGCAGATAGGCTGGCCCATCATGGTCAACTGCCCGCTGCCCGAGGAGCGCAACCAGCCCGGCTATCAGTTCGCCAAGAAGTGCTGCGGCTTCGCCGTCTACAAGGATCCCAACGACATCCCCGAGTTCGTCTACAAGACCCTCGGCTTTGAAAAGCCAGCCCACGTCGACAAACCCGCAAAGTGGTAATTCTATAGAACAGCAGGCCCCGTACCTCACGGGGCCTGTTTTCCATCAGCACAGGTCTGCGCTCTTGCCGCTTGCCGGCCTTTGTGTTATCATGTCCTAAAATGTTCGGAGGGCGCGGCGCGGCCGCGGCGAAGGAGTGCGGAATGCCAATTTCCACCTTCCGCTATCGCGCCTCCGTATACGAAAACGCCAAGTTGTTACCGAAGTGCTGAAAATGCAGAAAAGTGTTCGTTTATATTCATATTGAAAACAGTAATTCTGTATCGCTGAGATTTGGTGGAACAAGCGGGAACGTGAGACTGTCCAACATACCCGCGAATGTTAAATCTGATTCTGGTGTGCATTCGGTAAAATAAGAATACAGAGAAAGGGCACGAAAAGTACTTTGGACTCTTGGACCGCCATCACCGTCTATTCGCGTTCTACCTCCTTGCGGTCTATCCACGCGGCCTCGTCTTTCCCCACCCTCGTCCCGTCCTCGAACACGAGCTCGCGCTCCACCTCGTCTATGCGCTTGAGCGCGCCGGTGTGGGTCACATATGCGCCGCCTTCCTTGCGGGTGTCGGGGACGAAGTAGGCGACGGTTATCTCCGGGCGCTCGGATATGCGCGCGGCGAGGTCATTTAGCCGGCGCTCGAGTTCTTCGACGGCGCTCTCGGCAAGCTCGACGCGCGCGTCCGTCAATCGCGCAGTCTCGTCGATCGCGTCCTCGTAGCCCGTCAGCGCCGCGAAGGGCGAAAACTGCGCCGCCCGGTCGCTCATCGGCATCGGCTCATGCTTGGACTTGGGACGCGGGAGGTCTATGATGTCGTCGTAATCAAAGCGCATATTGCCTCGCCTCGTTTCAAAGCGCGCCTTTGGGGCAGGTTTTTACGCACTCCATGCAGAGTATGCACTCGGTGCCGTTCTTCCGGCTCCGGCTGTTGTCCGTGACGTCCACGTCCATCGGGCAGACCGCCCTGCACCTCCCGCAGGAGACGCACTTGTCCTTGTCGCAGGTTATGCGCAGGAGCGAGAAATAGCTCATCGGCTTCATGAACACCGCCACGGGGCAGACGTACTTGCAGAAGGCGCGGTTGTCCTTGAACGCGAAGGCCAGAGCGATGCCCGCGGCGTAATAGGCCAGGTTTCCAAAGATAAAGGCCCAAAACATTATGCGCGCCATGTCCTTCACGCCCGACAGGAACAGCGCCGAGACAAATATGAGCGAGGCGGCGAAGGTTATATAGCGTATCCAGCCGAGTCGCTTCCTCTCATGCTTTGGCGTTTTATACGGAAGAAAGTCCAGAACCATGGCCGTCCAGCAGGCGTAGCCGCACCAGCCCCGGCCGAAAAGGAGCGGCCCGAAAATCTTTGCCACCGCGTAATGTATGGTCGCGGCCTCGAACACGCCCAGGAAAAGATAGTACCAGAAGCCCTCTATCTGCATATTCTCATTGCAGATGAGGCCGAGGTAGACGAGCATATATGTGCCGACCAGCAGCTGGACAACGCGCCGGGCGTGCCTGTACCTGCGGATGAACAGCACCAGGCCGAAGGCTATGGCCGCGCCTATATAGCTGAAATTAAAGAGATAAAATAAATTGTCCTTCGTCAGCCAGAGCGCGATCGCAACCGTCTCGAATATGAGGAGGATCAGCCCCGGCAGCAAATATTGCTTTTTGCTCACGCCTGATGCCCTCCTACCTGGCCATTCCTGTCGCGCAGTGGTGCGCCTTCCTCGAGGTTCATGCCGCGCAGGACGGCGTTTTTGCCGTACTTGCGCTTTATCTTCAGCAGCGCCGCCTGCTTGCGCTTTTCGCGCTCGAGGGCGGCGTTTTCGCGCTCGCGCTCGGCCTCGACGGCGGCGTAGTCCGTGAAGAGGTCAAGCTGCTCGGGCGCGGCCTCCTTCGGCGCGTCGGACTCGGGGATGACCCGGCAGGCCGTGATGTTGAGGCGGCGTATCAGCAGGTTTTTGTCCACGACGCGGTCGTAGAGCTCCGCGGCGGCGTCCATAATCTGCTTCGTCGAGGACGTATAGCGCGGGAGATTCGCCGTCCCGTGCGAGTGCTTCGGTATCTGCCGCCCGTAGCGGTCCCTCACGACTTCGCCGCGGTACTTACTCCGGCGTCCGGCGTCGGTCAGGTTCTCGATGTCGTAGCCCACGGTGACGACGAGCTGGTCGGTGACGAGCTTTTTCGCGAACAAGTCCATCGAGAGCGCGTCCGCCATCTCGCGCAGGACTATGCGCGCCTTCTCCGCCGTGTACGGCTCGTGCAGTACCTGACCGGAGCCGAGGCTGTTGGTGCTGGGTTTGTACTCCTTCACTGCCTCGATGGTGCAGGGCTCATAGCCCCAGGCGTGGTCTATGAGCAGCTCCGCGTTCTTGCCGAAGAGCCTGAAGAGCGCGTCCTCGTCCGTCAGCGAGCGCCGCGCCACGTCGCCCATCGTGAACATCCCGTTCTCTTCGAGCTTCTTCGCGTAGCCCCTGCCCACGCGCCAGAAATCGGTGAGCGGCGTGTGCGCCCAGAGCTTTTCGCGGTAGCTCCGCTCGTCGAGCTCCGCTATGCGCACGCCGTTTTCGTCGGCGGGGATGTGCTTGGCGACGATGTCCATGGCTACCTTGCAGAGGTAGAGGTTCGTGCCAATCCCCGCCGTGGCGGTGATGCCGGTCGTCGCGAGCACGTCGAGGATAATCTTCATCGCGAGCTCGCGCGGCGTGAGGCCGTAGGTCTTGAGATAGCGCGTCACGTCCATGAACACCTCGTCGATAGAGTAGACGATAATGTCCTCCGGCGCGACGTACTTCATGTAGACCTTGTAAATACGGGTGCTGTACTCCATGTAGTACGCCATGCGCGGCGGGGCAATGAGGAAGTCCACGGCGAGGGAGGGGTTCGACAGAAGCTCGGAGAAAAGGTAGGATTTGCCCTCCAGCCTATGCCCCGGCGCGTCGTGCCGCCGCCCGGCGTTGGCCTCGCGCACCCGCTGTTTCACCTCGAACAGCCGGCAGCGCCCGCCTATCCCGTAGCTCTTGAGCGAGGGCGTCACGGCGAGGCAGATAGTCTTGTCCGTGCGCGACTCGTCCGCCACGACGAGGTTCGTGTCCAGCGGGTCGAGTCCTCGCTCCCGGCACTCAACCGAGGCGTAGAAGCTCTTGAGGTCTATCGCGATGTAAGTCCGCCCCACGCCCGGTCAGCTCCTTTCGTTGCGGCTTGGCGCTTATTCCGTAAACAGCTTTATGCCGGAAAACATTTTGTGCAGCCGGTGCTCGTCGAAGGGCAGATACTCGGCTATGGTGAAGCCGGCGACGTCCGCCTGAGATGTGATCTGCCCGAGAATATCCGCGAGCGTGTCCATGGTCATTTTTCCGCCGCCGCTTCCGTCGCCGACAAGCTCCGGGTTCGCGAAATAGGTGGAGTGGAAGAAGCGCTCGTCGAGGACGTCGACGTCCAAATGGACGAGGATATGGTCGAAGCGGGAGATGAAGGCCGAAATCTCCTCCGGGCTCACGAAGCCGTCCGTCTGGACCTTGTAATTGACGCCCTTCTCGTCCAGAAACCTTCGCTGGTAGTCGTGCAGGCTCTGCAGGCCGACGTAGAGAATTTCGCCCGGCTCGAAGCGGCGGTTATCCATGCAGGCCCTCAGGCTCTCGTCCCCGCCGCCGAGCAGGGCGCCGAGCACCATCGCGTGCGCGTTGGGATAGCCGTCCGCGGGCGCGGAGACGTCGGGATGCGCGTCTATCCAGACGATGCCCGCGTTCTCATATTTGCCGTGGAGATAGTCGAACGGGGCCAGCGACACGAGGCAGTTTCCGCCGATGGTGATGACCCTGTCCGGGCTCTCGGCCTTCAGCTTGGCCTTGGCGTCCATAATGCCGGCGAGCACCTCGGCCCTTCCGCAGATGCCGTCCGTAACGGCCTTCTCCCGCCCGTCCGGCGGCGCTATATTGACCGTGACAAGCGGCTGCGCCGCGTTCTCCGGCAGGATATGCGCCAGCAAGTGAGCGCCGAAGTAATAGGTCTCAAGCCCGCCGCTCACATGGTCGGGGTAGAGCAAGCGAATTGTTTTCATATAGCCACCTCATTTCAAAAAATCGCTCCTGTACTCGCCCTTGCGCAGGGAAAACCCCAGCTCCGCCAGGTGCGCGACCTTGAGCGCTACGAGGTTGATGTCGTACTCGGGCTTCGTGCTCATGCAGAACAGCACCTCGACGCCCAGCTGCCGCGCAATCTCAAAATTGACGGCGGGCAGGATATAGCAGAAGCATTCCACTCCCGTGCGGTCAAATAAAAGTCTGTAAAAATTGCCGCGCAGTAAGCTCAGTTACTGCACGGCAACCCGTTCTGGAGCGGGTGAAGGGAATCGAACCCTCGTATCCAGCTTGGAAGGCTGGTGTTCTACCATTGAACTACACCCGCGTTTGCCCGGATAGTATAGCACATTTTTTCCGGGCTGGCAAGAGGGTTTATTCACCCATTCCGGCGATGACGGCGTCGGCGAACTCGGACGTGCCGAGGCTGCCGCCGAGGTCAGCGGTGACGGAGCTGCCGCCGGCCAGGAGCGCGAGGACTGAGGACCCTATCCTGTCCGCCGCGGCGCTCTCGCCGAGGTGGCGCAGCATCATGACCGCGGAGAGTATGAGCGCGGTGGGGTTGGCGTCGTTCTTGCCCGCGTGCCTGGGCGCGCTGCCGTGGACGGCCTCGAAAATCGCGGCCTGCCCGCCGATGTTGGCGCTGGGCGCGAGGCCGAGGCCGCCGACCAGCCCGGCGCAGAGGTCGCTCACGATGTCGCCGTAGAGATTGGGCAGCACCAGCACGTCGAAGGTCTCGGGGTGCTGCACGAGCTGCATGCAGCAGGCGTAGACTATCCTGTCCTCGAACTCTATCTGCGGATACTCCGCCGCAACGCCGCGGCAGACCTCGAGGAAGAGCCCGTCGGTGCACTTCATGATGTTGGCCTTATGGACGCAGGTGACCTTTCTGCGGCCGTTTCTGACCGCGTAGTCAAAGGCGTAGCGCGCAATGCGCTCGCTGCCCGCGCGGGTGATGAGCTTGATGCTCTCGGCGGCGTCGGAGCCTATCATGTGCTCTATGCCGGCGTAGAGGTCCTCGGTGTTCTCGCGCACGACGACGAGGTCGACGTTCTCATAGCGGCTCGCGACGCCGGGAAAGCTGCGCGCGGGGCGCACGTTGGCGTAGAGGCCGAACTCCTTGCGCAGGGCGACGTTGACGCTGCGGAAGCCGCAGCCGACCGGCGTGGTGATGGGGCCCTTGAGGGCGACTCCGTCGGCGCGGACGGAGTCGAGCACCCGCTGCGGCAGGGGCGTGCCGAACTCGGCCATCTGGCTCTCGCCGGCCTCGACCACGTGCCATTCTATGCCGGCGCCCGAGGCGTCGACCACGCGGCGGGCGGCGAGGGCCACCTCGGGGCCGATGCCGTCGCCGGGGATGAGGGTTACCTTGTGCGCCATTTTCAGTCCTCCCTGTGCTTGTGCGTGTAGTTGAGCAGCCCGCCGGCGAGCAGGATGTCGCGCTGGCGAGGCGTTATATCGAGCTTCATCTCTATCTCTCGCCCGCCGAGCCTGACGGCGACCGGCCGGCCCTCCGCCGCGGCGGCTATCTGCGCCGGGGCGTTTTCTATCGCTATATCGTCGCCCTGCTCCGCGGCCTCGTAATCCGCGGCGTCCGTGAACACCAGCGGCAATATGCCGTTATTGATGAGGTTCGCGCGGTGGATTCTGGCGAAGCCCTTGGCCAGCACGGCCTTGACGCCCAGATAGAGCGGGGCGAGGGCGGCGTGCTCGCGGCTGGAGCCCTGGCCGTAGTTGCCGCCGGCGACGATGAAGCCGCCGCTTTTCTCCCTGGCGCGCGCGGCGAAATCCGGGTCGCAGGGCGAGAGGCAGAAGCCGGCGAGGTAGGGCACGTTGGAGCGGAAGGGCAGCAGCCTGGCGTTGCTGGGCATGATGTGGTCGGTGGTGATGTTGTCGCCCAGCTTTATGAGGCACTCGCCCGAGAGCGTTTCCGCCGGGGGCGCGGCCTGGGGGAAGGGCTTTATGTTTGGGCCGCGCACGACCTCCACGCCGCTGCCGTCGGCGGGCGGGGAGATGAGCATGCCGTCGTCGATGGTGAAGTGCTCGGGCACGTCGTAGGGCGGCTCCGCGCCGTAGGTCTCCGGGTCGGTGAGCACGCCGGTGACGGCGCTGACGGCGGCGGCCTCCGGGCTCACGAGATAGACGCTCGCGCTGGGGGTGCCGGAGCGGCCGTAGAAGTTGCGGTTGAAGGTGCGCAGGCTGACGGCGTCGGTGGCCGGGGCCTGGCCCATGCCTATGCAGGGGCCGCAGGCGCACTCGAGCACGCGCGCACCGGCGGTGACCAGCTTGGCGAGGGCGCCGTTTTCGGCCAGGGCCTTGAGCACCTGGCGCGAGCCCGGCGAGATGGTGAGGCTGACGTTCTCGGCCACGTGGCGGCCCTCGAGTATGCCGGCCACGCGCATGAGGTCACAGAAGCTGGAGTTGGTGCAGCTGCCGATGCAGACCTGGTCGACCTTGATGCCGGCTATCTCGGAGATGGGCACGACGTTGTCGGGCGAGTGCGGCTGCGCGGCCATGGGGTGCAGGGAGGAGAGGTCTATCTCTATCTGCTCGTCATACTCGGCGTCGGCGTCGGCGTAGAGCGCCGTCCAGTCGGCCTCGCGCCCACGGGCGGCAAAGAACTGATACGTCCGCTCGTCGCTGGGGAAGACGGTGGTGGTAGCGCCGAGCTCCGCTCCCATGTTGGCTATCGTGGCGCGCTCGGGCACGGAGAGCGTCTTCACGCCCGGGCCGCCGTATTCCATAATCTTCCCTACGCCGCCCTTGACGCTCAAGCGGCGCAGCACCTCGAGTATCACGTCCTTGGCGGCGACCATCTTGTTTAGCTCGCCGGTGAGGTAGACGCGGCAGACCTTCGGCATGGTGAGCCAGTAGGCCCCGCCGCCCATGGCCACGGCCACGTCGAGCCCGCCCGCGCCAATCGCGAGCATACCGGCCGCGCCGCAGGTGGGGGTGTGGCTGTCGGAGCCGAGCAGGGTCTGGCCGGGCACGGAGAAACGCTCGAGCTGTACCTGGTGGCATATCCCGTTGCCGGGGCGCGAGAACCAGATGCCGTGCCGGGCGGCGACGGTCTGGATATACTTGTGGTCGTCGGCGTTCTCGCTGCCGCTCTGGAGCATGTTGTGGTCGACGTAGGCCACCGAGCGGCGCGTCTTAACGCGGTCTATGCCCATGGCCTCGAACTGCAGATAGGCCATGGTGCCGGTGGAGTCCTGGGTGAGAGTCTGGTCTATGCGTATGGCTATCTCGCCGCCCGTCCTGAGGTCGCCGTGGACGAGGTGGGAGCTTATCAGCTTCTGGGCTATGTTCATGGTTCCTGCGCCTCCATATATTTGTCGTATTCTCGCGCGAGCTCTCCGTCGCCGATGTTGGTGACGCGCCCGGCCTCGTACTGGGCGTCGACCCAGCGCCTGAGGTGCTCTACCGCTGGGTCGTGCTTGCCAACCTCGCGGCCCAGGCGGCGGCTGAGCCATACGGCCAGGCCCGCCGCGCCGGAGTTGCGCGAGATGCCCACCTTCGGCGGGCTCTTGAGCAGCTTCGTCGTGTCGAAGATGTTGTATATCTCCTCGTCCTTCAAAAGCCCGTCGGCGTGGATGCCGGCCTGGGTGGTGTTGAAATTCTCTCCCACGAAGGGTGTGTTGGGCGGGATGTGATAGCCTATCACGTTCTCGTAGTAGTCGGCTATGTCGCGTATGACGGTCGGATCCATGCCGTCGAGCGTGCCGCGTATCTGGGCGTACTCCATCACCATGGCCTCGAGCGGGGTGTTGCCCGTGCGCTCGCCGATGCCCAGCAGGGAGCAGTTGACGCCCGCCGCGCCGTAGAGCCAGGCGGTGCCGGAATTGGCGACGGCCTTGTAAAAGTCGTTGTGCCCGTGCCACTCGAGCTGCGAGGCCTCAAAGCCGCCGTAGTTGCGCAGGCCGTAGACGATGCCGGCCACGCTGCGCGGCAGGCTCGCGCCCGGATAGGGCACGCCGTAGCCCATCGTGTCGCAGGCGCGGATCTTTATCGGGATGCCGCTCTCCGAGGCGAGGTCGTGAATCTCGTGCGCGAAGGGCACCACAAAGCCGTAGAAGTCCGCGCGCGTGATGTCCTCAAAGTGGCAGCGCGGGTGGATGCCGGCGTCGAGCGCGTCCTTGATGACGCCGAGATACATGTCCGCGGCCTGGCGGCGGGTCATCTTGAGCTTCTTATAGATGTGATAATCCGAGCAGCTCACCAGTATGCCGCACTCGCGCAGGCCCAGCGAGCGGGCGAGGGCGAAGTCCTCCTTCTTCGCGCGTATCCAGCCGGTTATCTCGGGGAACTCATAGCCCAGCTCGCGGCAGAGCTCCAGCGCCCTCCGGTCGCGCTCGCTGTAGAGGAAGAACTCCGTCTGGCGGATTATCCCCTTCGGCCCGCCCAGCCGGTGCAGCATGGCGAAGAGGTCGCGTATCTGCTCGGGCTCATAGGGCGCGCGGCTCTGCTGCCCGTCGCGGAAGGTGGTGTCGGTTATCCATATCTCCTCCGGCGGGTTGGCCGGGGTGAGGCGGAAGTTAAAGGTGCACTTGGGCACCTCCTCGTAAGGGAACATGTCGCGGTAGAGGTTCCCGGCCTCGCGGTCCTGGAGCGAATACTTGTACTCGCACTCCATGAGCACGTTCTTCTTGTCATTGAACGCTATCATCCCAGCGCCCTCCTCGCAATATCTATGGGCGCTATTATACGACAGTAAAATGAAATTTGCAAGACCTAATTTTGCAAAATTTCTGAGAAATATTATCTTCAATAGGACAGATATGCAAGACAGCAACTATAAACTTGCATAACCGGCCCGGCGGGAGCCGGCGAAAGCGCGGCCGGAGGAGCCGGCGGAGCGAAAAACCGCCGGACTGGAGGGAGTCCGGCGGCTGGACTCGGCGCCGCCTACCCTTGGCGGAGCCGGGGGTCCCATATTCGTGGCCGGCTTTCCGCGCCGGCGTCGGGGCACGAAAGGCGGGCTGCGTCTGAAAGCGCGCCCGCTGCAGGAGCTTTCGCACGGGCTGTGCCCCGTCCTTTCTACTAATATAAGAATAACAGATGCCTTGGTGCTGGTCAACCCAGAAAGACAAATTCTGCCTTTTGCACAATAATGCTTTTATGATTTTGGCCGATAAAGCGTTAAGAGGCCCCCAAAAGGTGGCCTCTCGAAAAAAATCCCCCGCCGGAGCGGGGGATGGGTTCAGTAGTCGGCGCCCTTGACGCAGCCTACGCCGAAGGCGCCGGGGCCGGTGTGGCAGGCGATAGAGAGCGATAGCGGGGCTATGTAGCCGTCGAAGCGCTCGCCGAAGCGCTCGCGTATTTCCCGGGCCCAGTCGTCGGACTCCTCGGCAGAACAGCTGTAGGCGGCCTCCACGCGCACGTCGCGCGCGCCGGCAAAGCGGGTGTTGAGGTCGCGCTCGGTGGCGTCGAGCATGGCGCGCTTGGCGCCGCGGATGCTGTGCGCCATGGTGAGGGCGTCAAGCTTGCCGCCCTGTATCTGCAATACGGGCTTGATGCCGAGCGCGGTGCCGAAGGCAGCGGCGGCTGGGGTAATGCGCCCGCCCTGGCGCAGGTATTTGAGAGTGTCGACGCGGATATAGATGCTCGCGCCCAGCTTCTCGCGCTCGAGCGCGGAGCATATCTCCTCGGCGGAGAGCCCGGCGGCGGCCATGCGCAGGGCGTCGAGCACGCCCACGCGCTGTGTCGCGCTGATGCGCAGGTTGTCGGCCACCTTAACGCGCCCGTCGTAATCCTCCGCGAGCACGCGCGCCGTGGCGCACGCGCCGCTGAGCGAGGAGGACATCGGGATGTAGACCAGCTCGTCATGCTCCTTGAGCGCCTCGTCCCAGACGGACATGACGTCGCCCGGCGTGGGCTGGGAAGTGCTTATCTCCGCGCCCTCGCGCTGACGGCGAAAAAATTCCGCATGCGTAAGCGTGCGGCCCTCGTAATAGAGTTCCCCCCCGATGAAAAATGGCATTGGAACAAGAAAAACGCGAAGCTCACGCGCCTCGCTGGTAGTTATACCGCTGTTGCTGTCGGTAACGATAGCTGTATTCATATACTTTCCCCATATCCAGAAGATTAATGTGTTAACTATATTTTAAGCTAAAGAAGGGCGGAAAGCAAATAAACAATTTGTGAACATTTACCACAAGTTCGCTGAGAGCGTGGGGTTTTTGCAAAAGCCTTGAAGGCCGGGGGGCGGGGGAGGGGGTTGCTCTCCATTGAGAGGGCTCAAACTCCTGCTTATCCTTGAGGTGGCCTCAAGCTCCCGCCTCCTGAGGGGCGCTTTCTTTTGCTGCGCCAAAAGAAAGCGTCCCTCAGACTCCCCGAAAGGAAAAGGCGCTTGCTGGGGTGCGGATGTTTGGCACCGCCTCTGTCTGCCGCCTGGATTTGCGACGTGGTCGGCCGCGCACTGGCGTGGCTGCGGGGAGATACATGGCGCTCGGCCGCGCCCGCCCGTTGCGGTACCGTGCGGCTGTTGGGTGCAGATTTGCGGGGACGTAGTGGGGAGCAGGTGCAACCAACGTACCACTCTGGCTCGCCGCTGCGCGGCATCGCACCGGGGTGGTCTGGCGGCGCCTGTGAGGGTCGTGCTCGCCGCTTCGCGGCATCGCTGCCGGCCTAGTTGCTGTTGGTGCTTGCACGGATGTGGGTCTGCTTGCCGCTTCGCGGCTTGCACCGAGTGTGCTGGGGGTATAGGTATGCTGACCATCACACCTTATAAACAATCACCGCCGCCCAACGCCGCGTCCACAACCCTACGCCCACCGCTGTCAAACCACGTCCCGCACGCTCCCACCCCGCTCGCCGCTGACGCGGCATCGCTTCAGGGGGTTGCTGCTGGCGCTCGCGCGGACGTGGGCCCGATCGCTGATTTGCGGGGTCGTACCATGGTTGCTGCCGGGTGCGGCGTACCGACGCGGCCCCGCTTGCCGCTTGCGCGGCATCGCTTCCCGGCTTTGCTGCCGGGGGCTGGTTTTTGCCAACCTTGTAGGGCGCACCGTCCCCGGTGCGCCGCTCTTTCCGGGCTTGCTGCCCGGCCGCGGTTTGCGCCCAACCGTAGGGGGCGGCGTCCTCGACGCCCCTTCCGCCGGATGACGGGCACCTCCCGGGTAAGCGCCTCTGTCACGCCACGTCCCCGAATGCGCACGCCCCGTAGGGCGCACCGTCCCTGGTGCGCCGTTCTTCCCGGGCTTGCTGCTTGGCCGCGGTTTGCGCCCAGCCGTAGGGGGCGGCGTCCTCGACGCCCCTTCCGTCGGATGACGGGCAACTTGCCGGACGGCGGCACGCGGGAAAGTCTGAGGGGGGCTTTCTTTTGTCTTGCCAAAAGAAAGCCCCCCTCAGGATTAAGGCAGTAATATTGAATCGGGGCGAATAATCCAAAGCTCCCGCCGTGCTCAGAGCAGCATAACGCCCGCCTTTTCGCAGGCCTCCACGGTTTCGGGATCCCAGGTGGAGCACTGCACCTCGCCTATATGCGCCTTGCCGAGCATGAGCATGCTCATGCGGCTCTGGCCGATGCCGCCGCCAATCGAGAGCGGAAGCTCGCCGGCGAGGAGCTGGCGGTGGTACCAGAGGCCGCGGCGATCGTCGCAGCCGGAGGCGGCCAGCTGCTTATCGAGCGAGGCGGGGTCGACGCGGATGCCCATGCTGGAGAGCTCCAGCGCGCAGCCGAGCACGCTGTCCCAGACGAGCAGGTCGCCGTTGAGGGACCAGTCGTCGTAGTCGGGGGAGCGGCCGTCGTGGGGCCTGCCGGACTTGAGCGGCGCGCCGATGCCGATGATGAAGGTGGTGCTGTGCTCGCGCACGTAGGCGTTCTCGCGCTGCTTGGGCGTGAGCTCCGGCCAGCGGTCCTCGAGCTCCTGCGCGGTGACAAAGCTCACGCGGCGCTCGAGCTCGGGCAGGCTGCACAGCGCGGGGTAGATGGCGCGCAGCGTGGCCTGGGTGTCGCAGAGGGCGCGGACTATGTCGAGCACGGTGCTCTTGAGGTAGTCTATGTTGCGCTCGCCGGGGAGGATGACCTTCTCCCAGTCCCACTGGTCTACATAGACCGAGTGCAGGTTGTCGAGCTCATCCTCGTCGCGGCGTATGGCGTTCATATCGGCGTAGATGCCCTTGCCGGGGTAGAGCTCGTAGCGCTTGAGGGCGACGCGCTTCCACTTGGCGAGGGACTGCACCACCTGGCAGTGGAGCCCAGTGTGCGCAATCTCGAAGTCGACGGGGCGCTCGTAGCCGTTGAGGTTGTCGTTTATACCGCTGCCGCCGTCGACGAAGAGCGGCGCGGAGACGCGCATGAGCCCCAGCGCGGCGGCAAAGTTGTCGGCGAAGAGGCGCTTCATGAGGCCGATGGCCTTCTGAGTGTCGTAGACGGAGAGGATGCTCTTGTAGCCTTCGGGTATATAGGTCTTCATTTTACTTCACCCCATCTGTGAGAATTTCGGTTATGCGCTGGTAGATGCCCTCGGCGTCGGCGCGGAAGGCGGCCTCTATGCCCCGGGCGGTGCCCTCGTCGGGGACGAGCAGGCGCAGCGCCATTATTTCGCCCTTGCCGTCGGAGAGGCTGAGGCTGAGCGTGACGCCGCCGGAGGCGTTGGCCTCGTGCGAGCAGTCTATCATCGCGTCGCGGCGCATCTTTTCCGCCACGGGCTCGAGCAGGCGCTCGGCCTTGCGCCGCACGGAGTAGGGCAGGCTGGTCTCGGCGGCCTCGCCGTTGGCGCGGCCCTTGTCCGTGATGGAGTAGCGCCCGCCGCGCAGCTGCTCCACGTGGCCGGTGTCCACCAGGCTCGCGAGGCAGTCGGCATAGTCGAACCAGCCCACGCCGCTGTCAAAGGAACAGAGCTCGGCGAGGGTGTCGGCGTCCACGGGCCGGGGCAGACGGCGCAGGACGAAGAGAATAAGGATTTTCGTATCCAGCTCGCCGTGTATAAAGCCGAAGTTGTCCATGCTCTCCCTCCCTGCCGGACGTTTTGCCGGTGTTTATTGATGTTTACCGATGTATTATAGCACAGCCGCTGTCCGGAGACAAGCCACTTTCGCACAAGGCCGGCGGGCGGCGCATAGACTGTCATGAAGCCAGACTTCAATTCATCGCAAGGAGGAAAAATCATGGCAGACACTGTCATGCCCGGCCCGGTGGACGCCTCCGCCTGCATCCGAGAGGCCGTATGCATACACACAAGGAAAATTTTCGACGCCTGCCGCAGCAAGGACTGCGTCGAGGACCTCCGGGTCTATCCCACGGCGGGCTCGCAGCAGTACATAGACAGCGCGCTCTCCGTGCGCGCCAAGAGCGCGGAGCTGCTGTATGTGGACGTAAACGTGGAGGCCATCACCTTCAACAACGGCTACTACACCGTCGACGTCACCTACTACTACCGCATCACCGGCGAGACCTCGCCCGGCGGCAACACCGTCACCGGCCTCGCCATCTTCACCAAGCGCGTCATGCTCTGCGGCGGCGTGGGCACGGTCAAGACCTTCTCCTCCGACCCCATGGCCATGGCGGGGGAGGCCGACGGCCTGCCCATCGCCACGGTGGAGGCGGTCGACCCCATAGCGCTCTACCTCAAGCTGGTGGACACCTCCCAGTGCGTCTGCCCCGAGGGCCAGCAGCCGGACATTCCCGCATACATCCTCAACCGCTTCGGCGACGCCATTGTCACCGGCGACACGCCCAAGCGCCTCTACGTCACGCTCGGACAGTTCACCATAGTGCGCCTCGAGCGCGACACTCAGCTGCTCATCCCCGCCTACGACTACTGCATCCCCGAAAAGGAGTGCGCCGGCGGCAGCTGCCAGGACGATCCCTGCACCATCTTCTCCCAGATACGCTTCCCCATGGATGAGTTCTTCCCCCAGGACTGCGCGATAAACGACAACTGAGCGGGACGGAGGCCAAAAATCGCCGCGGCCAATCCCCGCGGCGATTGTGATATGGCCCGCCGTTTTGGGCGGGGAGCGCAAAAAAGAGAGCCTGCTGGCTCTCTTTTTGCTTTTACGCGAGCTCCCGGCCCATGAGGACGCCCATGGCGCTGGCCATCATCAGGCCGCGGGTCCAGCCGGAGCTGTCGCCGAGGGCGTGGAGGCCGCGGACGTTGGTGTTGAACTTGGTGTCCATCGTCACCTTGTTGGAGTAGAACTTCAGCTCTGGCGAGTAGAGCAGGGTCTCGTAGCTGGCGAAGCCGGGCACGACGATGTCCATGGCGTGGATGAAGTTGATGATGTTAATCATCGCGCGGTATGGCATGGCGGCGGTGATGTCGCCCGCGACGGCGTCGACGAGGGTGGGCTTGACGTTGCTCTGCGCGAGCTCCTTGTCCCAGGTGCGCTTGCCGTCGAGAATGTCGCCGAAGCGCTGGACGAGGATGTGCCCGTTGGCGAGCATGTTCGTGAGCTCGCCGACCTTCTGCGCGTAGGCGATGGGCTGGTTGAAGGGCACTGAGAAGTTGTGCGAGCAGAGGATGGCCACGTTGGTGTTGGGGCTCTTGAGCTCCGCGCCCTTGTAGGCGTGGCCGTTGACGACGGCGAGGTCGTTGTCGTAGTTCTCCTGGCTCACCACGCCGCCGGGGTTCTGGCAGAAGGTGCGCACCTTGTTCTTGAAGGGCGCGGGGTA